>CADBVL010000122.1 GCA_902798015.1 uncultured Bacteroidales bacterium | reverse complement strand
GATATTTAATGTATTTAAATAAGCCAATAACGCTCTCCCTTGCATCGAACGTTCATCATCACTCAAACTCATACTAAAACAACTTTATCGTGTTCAACATTCTTCACAAATGGCGTAAACTGCATTTGTTGCCACTGCTTCTTGGTATAAATCTGCGGAATAATCGTCTGATCCTCTGCACTTGCCATTAATGTAAACGGGTAAGCATATTGCACAAAATCCGTACTCTTTTGCTTTTCCTCATCCAGCAAAATGAGCAAGTCCCAATCGGAATCATCGCGCGCTGTACCTCTTGCACGAGAGCCGTAAAGCCATAACGAACTGCCCGAAGGCAAAACGGACTTCGCTAATGCTTGTATCTCCTCTATAATCTGATTGTCTGCCATTAGAGCACTCTGAACTGCAAAAATAATACTTTTTCTTCCAAATATATGACAAGAAAAAAATATTTTTGGTATTTTTGACATCGATAATAGGAACATCCTTGGATGTGAGGCGTCAAGATGGATAGACTATCTGAGAGTTTACTATCAAGTAGGCTATACAGTTTGAGGACTCATGGCGTTGTAAACGCTACTATTATCGATGTTATTTTTATTATAATTTTTCTTTATCTCCAGAAGGGTTTTTATCTCTTTTTATTTACATGTAAACAACACCAAAGGCAGCCGAAGCTGCCCTTGATGTCTTGTCGCCATACGCGCGAAATTATGTTCGCGCCTGCGCGTTAGTTAGGGAATGAAGTCGCCACGACGACGTCCCGGAGCATGAGGGTCATGTTCTTCGGCATTGCCGTTGCCTTCCGAAATCGTAAGCATCAGATTAGCTCCGTTCATTTCTGCAATCTCGATCGCAGGATAGCTATATTCTTTCTTTTCCATAATTTTTCCTTTCATAATTCGTTAATTCATTAATTCCTTAACTCCTTAACTCATTACTTAACGAGTCGTCCGGTTGCATCATACATCTTCTCACCGCGGAGGATGAACAGCGTGCCGTTGATCATCACCTTACGCGGAGCGTCTGCAGCCTCAGCATTGTCGATAGCCGTCGTGGTGTTCTTACCGTTGACGCCAAGCGTTATGCGGCGACGTCCCGGAGCCGGTGTCGGTGACGGAATTGGCAACCCTCTGAACTCTTCCATGTTGAGGTAACATCCATGTGCCGGGATATTGGCATCTGTAGAACGATTAGCCACACACCAGATTGCATTACCCGAGAAGTAATAGAGGTTTGCGGCATTGTCAGCTGACGGAGAGAAGGTCTCACCGGAGAATGTACCATGCATTCCGTTGAGTTCACCTGCTTCGTCTGCATGAGCAGCATTCACTTTCTTATAGAAGCTAATCTGACCTATAGCCGTTGCCTCGAATAAGTACGGTATACCGGCTACAACCTCACCGCTCTGTACCTCGTCAAATACCAACTTACCGTATTGATCCGGACCTTGCAATTCATATATTGTTGCGCCTTTTACTATACTTGTATTCTCCAGACAAACCGTTCCAAGCTCACCCGGTTTAACCCAAGTGCCTGCACGACGATCCGCCAAAGCGAGGAACTCAATCTGATAGAAGCGCATATACTGCTTGTCACTCGTATGACCGCTATTCATACCCATCAGCAGCGGAGTCGGAAGCGGTTATCTCCATTTCCTGCGAAATGAACACGTACAAGACCTGCAACAGAAGTCTCAAACTTCATATAGGTAGCGCAAGTTGGATGACCAGAAGCACTGCTTGTACGATAGATATACTCTCCTGCAAATACCAGCGACTCAGAATGGAAGTTTTCGTCCATATGAACGCCTTCAATATTGGCCATCAAACACTCCTCGCCTTTCTTCGGAGAGGTTGTTCCATCCAGTTTAATCTGCGCATCAGCGCAAGTGGTCAGATCCCAGGCCATAGAATTGGTTACTACCACCTGTGCTACCGGGACGAACTTCTCTACCTTAGCAATCGACTCTTGGTCTGCGCCACAGTCGCTCGATACAATTACCTTATAGTATTTAACGCCATCCGGAACAAGGATGTTCAGTGACTTATTATCTGCAGCACCCGCTACATCCGTATAGGTACCATCGATTGTCTCGCTCTCTTTCCATGCGTAATGGAGGTTCTTACCGGTTGCCTCAACCGTCAGCGTTGCAGCCTCACCGGCTGTCTTACGAACATGCGCGAGGCCTTCTGTAATAGCCGTGCCGGTATGAGTTGCTACAGTTACTACATCCGATGTAGCCTCATTATCCGTATAACCATCTACGTGGTGCAGAGCAACTACGAAGTAACTTCCATCAGCTGTCGGCATATAGGTTGCGTCTGTACCGAGTACATCTGTACCTCCTTCTGCGTACCATTTGTAAGTGATCGTACCTCCATCTGTCACGGTTCCTGTTCCATCCAGAGCCACATACGGATCACCCTCACAAATATCGCTATTTGCCAATGCGCTGAATACCGGAGTCTCACACTTCGGAGCAATGAATTCGATCTTCGTAAATGCAGCCACAGAGCCGGAACTAACAGAACCGATATACCATGTACCGGTAGTCGTCAAAACTACATCCTTATCAGTAGTGTAACTATCGCCCTTATGCTCCAAATCATTCGTTACATAGTAAGCATTGCTGCTTGCTTTGGTAATATGAACAATGGT
>CADBVL010000121.1 GCA_902798015.1 uncultured Bacteroidales bacterium | reverse complement strand
CCCAACCGCGCCCGGAAACGGCGCACAATCCGTACACCCGTTTGGAGTCACAGTACTATGTTCATTGTGATTTCTATCAGTTCATTCATATTGAAGGACTCTCGGCGCGCGAGTTTCGTCAGCAGCACATCAATCCGCTGGAGTATTCCGCCGTTATTCTGAACTCCCGTTTGGGTGCCGAGCACTACTTCCGTATGTGCGAAGAGATGCGTATCAATGTGCCGGACTCGATGCACTATTACTGCAATTCCGAGCAGGTAGGATTGTATCTGCAGAAATTTATCAACTATCGCAAACGCAAAGTCTTTTTCCCTGAGTCGGGTAATAAATTCGAAGACCTGCTGCCGGCGATGCATCGTCGTCCGAACGAGAAATATTTGATGGTTCTTTCCGACATTCACTCGGACGAGCAAATCAACATGTTCGCGGAGAACGGTATAGAGGTCACTCCGGCTATTATGTACCGCACGGTGACGACGCCGTGGGATAAAGAGCGTCCGTTCGACTACGATATGATAGCTCTCTTCACGCCGGCAGGTGTAACCTCTCTGCGCGAGAATTTCCCGGACTGGAAGCAAGGCAAGACTGTCATCGCCGCTTTTGGCGAAGGTACCATCCGTGCGCTGGAAGAGAACGGTTTCCGCGTAGATATCAAGGCTGCACCGGGCAGAGAGTTCGCTTCCCTGCCAATGGCTATCGGCGATTATCTGGAGAAAAACCAATAGATTGACGATTTGACGATTGACGATTGAACACGTTTCCCAAACATAGCAGATTGTGCGGACAGGAACGTATTACGGCGCTGTATAAGCAAGGCAAGCGTTTCACCTCATGGCCGCTACGCGTGACGTGGCAGCCCGCAGAAGGCGAGACACAAGTGCTGGTTTGGGCACAAGTGCTGGTTTGGGCTCCCAAGTCGCTTTTCAAGCGCGCCGTGAAACGCAATCATCTCCGTCGATTGATGCGCGAAGCCTACCGGTTACACCAAGAGCTCGCGGGAGACGGACATTACCTGCTGGCATTCAATTATATAGACAAAGACGAACAGCCGTTCGCGGTTATCGAAAAAGCGATATGCAAAGCACTAACAAAAATAGCGAGCCAAGGTCCAACGAGCCACGTCCAATGACCGATGAGAAATGGAAGATTGCTCTGCGGAGACTGTTCCTTCTGCCGGTTTATTTCTACCGCGTGTTCATTTCTCCGCTGACGCCTCCTTCGTGCCGTTACACGCCTACTTGCAGCCAATATATGGTAGAAGCGGTTCTCAAATACGGCATTTTCAAAGGCGGTTGGCTGGGCATCAAGCGTATCCTTCGCTGCCATCCGTGGGGTGGTTCGGGTTACGACCCTGTGCCTTAATGGTGACTTCGTCACGTTAAAGTGTTAAAGCGTTTAAGCGTTAAATTGTTAATTTGTTAAAGCGTATATGCGAATAGATATCATCACTTGTTGTCCGGAATTGCTGGAGTCGCCTCTCAACCACTCCATCATCCAACGCGCGAAGAGCAAAGGTCTTTGCGAGATATACGTACATAATCTCCGCGACTGGACGCTTGACAAGCATCGTAAGGTAGATGACTATGCCTTCGGTTTCGGCGCAGGAATGGTGCTGCAGATTGAACCGATAGACCGCCTGATTTCGCATCTGAAATCGGAGCGAGAATACGATGAGATTATTTTCACAGCCCCGGACGGCGACCGTTTTGACCAAAAGGCAGCCAATGAGTTGTCTCTCAAGCAGAACATCATCATCCTCTGCGGCCATTACAAAGGTGTGGACCAACGCGTGCGCGACCATCTTATCACGCGCGAATACAGTATTGGCGATTTTGTGCTGACGGGCGGAGAGATGCCGGCAGCGATGATGACGGACGCCATCGTTCGTCTGTTACCCGGCGCACTCGGGGACGTGGAGTCCGCTTTGAATGACTCTTTTCAGGACGGACTGTTAGAAGCGGGTGTCTATACCCGTCCGGCGGAATACAAAGGATGGAAAGTACCGGATATCCTGTTGTCCGGCCATCAGGCAAAGATAGAAGAATGGCAATATGAGCAGTCCATCGCCCACACAAGGGAAAGAAGACCGGATTTACTAAATGAGGAATAAAATTGTGTATTTTAGGACGATTTACTGTCTTTTTGTAAACTTAATGTAGCAAAAATATGTTTTATAGCATTTTTTTTGCAAAATATTTGGTCATATTGAC
>CADBVL010000120.1 GCA_902798015.1 uncultured Bacteroidales bacterium | reverse complement strand
AATAAAACAATAATAGCTATGCAAAACTTTGATTATCAGACACCGACACGTCTTATTTTTGGTGAAGGCGTAGTAGAGAAACTGCAGAAAGTAATGAGTGCTTTCGGCAATAAAATCCTCCTGACTTACGGCGGAGGAAGTATTAAGAAAATACCGGCTTTCTGAAATCAGCCGTCAACAGGCAGCCTTTATGATTATGTGCGCGAGACGCTCAAGGATTTTGAGATTATTGAACTGCCTGGTATTCAGCCAAATCCGAAATATGATCCTTCTGTATTGGAAGGCGTGCGGTTGTGCAAAGAGCATAAGGTAGATGTGATCCTTTCGGTAGGCGGCGGAAGTGTGCTGGATTGCTCGAAAGCGATTGCAGCAGGTGCTTGTTATGACGGCGATCCGTGGGACCTCATTTCGTACAAAGTGAAAGCGCAGGCAGCTCTGCCGATTGTGGATATTATCACGCTGGCGGCTACCGGAAGTGAGTACGACTGCGGCGGTGTGATCTCAAGAACGGAGACCAACGACAAGATTGGTTATTTGGATCGGCATTTGTTCCCTGCCGTTTCGTTCTTGGACCCGACATACACGTTCTCCGTTAGCCGCAAACAGACTGCAGCGGGTATAGCCGACGCGATGAACCACACCATGGAGCAGTATTTTGTGGAAGACGCGACACTGCTGAATGACGGTTTCTGCGAGTCAATGTTCCGTACTCTCATGACGAACGGCCGCAAGTGTATTGAGAACCCCGAAGATTACAAGGCGCGTGCAGAGATGATGTTGGCTTGTACGTATGGCTGTAACGGTATTTTGGCGCTCGGAAACAGCGAAAGCGGTTGGCCTTGCCACGGAATAGAGCACGCTTTGAGCGCTTATTACGACATTACGCACGGTGAGGGTTTGGCTATCATAACGCCACGTTGGATGAAGCATATCCTGAACGAGCACACGTTGCCGCGGTTCGTTAAGTACGGCGTGAATGTGTTCGGTATTGACGCTTCGCTGGACGAGTGGACGATTGCAAACAAAGCTATCGAAGCGACATACGCTTTCTTTGAGTCAATCGGTATTCCGATGCACCTGCGCGAAGTGGGTATTGACGACAGCCGCCTCGATGAAATGGCACATCATATTGCTGTGAATGAGGGACTTGAGAATGCTTACGCGGCGTTGACTGAGAAAGACATCAAAGAGATTTTGGTGGCAAGTTTGTAAGATGAGAAAGATTTTAATCTTTGCCTTTGCGGCGGTTATGTTGGCGGCGTGTAATAAACCTAATGAGAAGATGAATAATGATTTGATTACCCGTATCGCGGAGATCGAAGTCAACGACGGCTATTTGGAGGAGTATCTCACGGCAGCAGTCGCCGAAACTCGTAGCCACCGAACCGCTGGCACCGGAAGCTATGCCGCTAATCTTCAAGAAATATTAACATCACACATAAAACATCACACATAATACATTATGAACGTATTGATTCTTCAGGCTTCGCCGAGAGCCCATGGTAACACCGCTTGGATGGCGGAGGAGTACAAGAACGCAGCTGAGGCTGCAGGTCATAACGTGACGCTCGTCAACGTGGCGCACAAACATATCGCAGGTTGTCTGGCGTGCGAGTATTGCCACGGAAAGGGCAAAGGCGCGTGCATTCAGAAAGACGACATGCAGGAACTCTATCCCCTGATGGCTGAGGCGGAAGCACTGGTGCTGGCTGCTCCGATCTATTATTTCACACTCTGTGCGCAGATTCAGGCGCCTATTCAGCGAATGTACTGCGTCAACGCGCCGGCTAAAGTGAAGAAGATGGCGTTGCTCTGTTCGTCTTATTCGCCGGGAGTGTATGATGGCGCAACGGCTGAGTTCCGTGACATCTGCCACTACTGGCACGCCGAGAATATGGGCATTGTAACCGCCAAGATCGACGAGCAGAAAACCGATGCCACGAAGCAAAAGATTGTTGAGTTGGTAGCAAAACTGTAAAAATTCAATGAAATCTGCATCCAAAGTGCAGATTTTTTTGTATATATCAATTATTTTTCGTAACTTTGCAGCAGAAAGTTGCAAAGACATGAACGAGAAACGGTTAATGGACATATTTGATAGTATCCGCGAAGGCGGTTTCTCGGCTCATACACTACAACTGATAGACAACTACACAAACGATATACTCAATGGAAGAGCAAACATTCATCGATTTAATCTACAAGAGCATGCAGGACTCTGCACAGCAGGTGCGTCGCTCATTGGGGCGTACACCGTCTGTTGCTACGCGCGAGCAAGCTTTGAACCAAGTCGCTTTTCTTCAGAAAGCAAAGCAAGCTGCCCAAGCAACTGGGAAATAGATGCTAAGCAAGAAGAAGTGCTGCAACAATGGGCGGAAGCCCAAAAACTGTGGATACCGGAATCCGAAAAATGGATAATTTCAACGTTTGGACCTAAGATTGCTCAAGGCGCAGAGGCAAAAGTCTATTACAAAGAAGGGGATATTTCTGTAGTAAAAGAGCGCACCTCTATTTACGCCACGCTTGGCAAAGCTCTTGAAGCGATCGTGCTGCACAATGCTTTGTTTCCGGAAACGCCAATGAGTGTAATTGGCTTCACGCGCGACTCCGATGGTCTATTCCGCATCATTTTAACGCAACCTTATATAAATTGCAAGCGCCTTGCGACAA
>CADBVL010000119.1:1569-4484 GCA_902798015.1 uncultured Bacteroidales bacterium | reverse complement strand
CGTCCGTTCGAGGATGAAGCCTTGCAGGAATGTCACCACCTCATTTGCCTGGTGCAACAAGGTCTTCTGATGCTCTGCCTCCTGTTGGAGCTGGCGTTTCTCCTGTTCCTGCATACGGATGCGATAGCGAAGAGCCATCACCACCGCAAAGAGGATGATTATTGCAGCGATGATAACGACAAGGAGCGTACGGGCATATATCTGGGAACGATATTCGAGTTGCTGATTCTCCATTTCCTGCCTTAACGTCTCTTGATAGTATTGATCCTTCTGTTCCAGTGCTTTGTAATAGAAACTCTCCACTTGTTCGAATGCTTCGTCAATATCGTCTTCCACCTTTGTGGCTCCCATCCTTTGGAGCGCTATTCTGGCGAGGTTGCTCTGTACGATATATGCCAAATGGATATTATCGCCTGGCTCTATCTGACGATAGACGGTTTCTGCTGAGTCGAGCATATTAAGACTAAGGTAACTGCGAGCCAATACTTGTAATGCACCAGATTTCAAGTCGGGATGCCCTTCTCTGTTTTCACCCGAAGGAGGGAGTATGGATTCTGCCTGGCGGGCATAATCGACTGCTTTGCGATAGTCGTCCTTAGCCCAAGCGATGTTTGCAAGGCTGGTAAGTGTCTGGCACATCAGGTCGTTCATTTGGTTTTTCTCCGCAATGCCGTATGCCTTTTTGATGTAATTGATGGCTTCGTCGTAGGAACCTTCCGCATTGAATGCCACTTGTGCAGCGTATGTGCCAGCATAGTCGAGCAGGATGACGTAGTTGTGTTCATCGTCGGGATGTTTTTCAAAGATCAGGTAGAGGGCTTCTTCGGTAACGGGTTGTTACTGGTGGGCGTATGCCTGCTGATCACGGCAGCCCTGTTGGCCCTGAGCGAATGGTTGCAGAAACGTCGTCAAGGTGCGGGTCACGAAGTGGGATACAAAGATGCTATCATCATCGGTATCGCCCAGGCCTGTGCAGTGCTGCCGGGCTTGAGTCGCTCCGGTACAACGATCGCTACCGGCCTGCTCTGCGGCGTGAAGAAAGAGAGTGTGGCGCAGTTCTCCTTCCTCATGGTGTTGATCCCGATCCTGGGAGAAGCCTTCCTGGATCTATTGAAAATGCTGCAAGGAGAAATGACCAACGAACTCGGTATCGTACCTGCCCTAGTGGGCTTTGTGGCGGCCTTTGTCACCGGTTGCTTCGCTTGTCGTTTTATGATTGAGATTGTCCGTCGTCAACGGCTGATATGGTTCGCTATCTATTGCGCGATTGTCGGCTCGACGGCGATAATAGCTACTGTCTGCTGATATGTGGGATTTTGAACAGGGCGACTGTCTGCTGATATGTGGGATTTTGAACAGGGCGAGATACTCGCTTTTGACAAACCGCTCCATTGGACTTCCTTTGATTTGGTTGCGAAAGTGCGGTGGAACCTATGTCAGAAGATCGGAAAGAAAAAACTGAAAGTCGGCCATTCGGGTACCTTGGACCCGCTGGCTACCGGAGTGGTCATCGTGTGTACGGGTAAGAAAACCAAACTGATTGACCGCCTCCAGTACGATGTGAAGGAGTATATCGCTACGCTGCAGTTGGGCGCTACCACCCCTTCGTACGACATGGAGAAAGAGGTGGACGCGACCTATCCTACGGCACATATCACCCGCGAACTGATCGACCAAACGATCCCGCAGTTCCTTGGTGAACAATGGCAAGTGCCGCCTATGTTCTCTGCCGTACAGGTGAACGGAAAACGGGCCTATGAGTTTGCCCGCAAAGGGGAAGAGATTGAATTGAAACCGAAATTGCTGGTGATCGATGAGATCGAAGTGCTGCAATTCGATGCCCAAAAGATGCAACTGACGATCCGTGTGGTCTGCTCGAAAGGCACTTATATCCGTGCTTTGGCGCGGGATATCGGGGAACGCTTGGGCTCCGGCGCCTATCTGACGGCCTTGCGTCGAACCCGAGTTGGCGAGACACGAGTGGAAGACTGCCGCACGATTGATCAATTTTTGGAGGAACTAAAAAACTACGATTATGTACAAAACGAATGATATGAAACTCAGCCAGTTCAAGTTCAGGCTGCCTGAGGAACTGATTGCGCAATACCCTGCGTCGTACCGCGATGAATCGCGTATGCTGGTGCTACACCGTAAGACGGGGGAGATCGAGCATAAGATGGTCACCGATATGGTGCAGTATTTTGATGAAGGAGACCTGTTCGTATTCAACGATACGAAAGTGTTCCCTGCACGTCTTTGGGCGCACAAGGAGAAAACGAATGCCTTGATTGAGGTGTTCCTCTTGCGCGAACTGAACCATAAGTCGCGTTATTGGGATGTACTGGTTGATCCGGCGCGTAAGATACGTATCGGTAATAAGCTCACGTTTGACGACGATCCTTCTATCGTGGCCGAGGTGATTGATAATACCACCAGCCGCGGACGTACGTTCCGTTTCTTGACGGACTATGAGAACGAGGAGTTTGTACCTAATCTGTACGCTTTGGGAAGTGCACCGCTGCCTAAATATATCCGTCGTCCTATGGACGCCGAGACCCATGAGCAGTACGAGGAGATCTTCCATGAGCAACCGGTTCGCGAGATGGATATCGAGCGCTACCAGACCATTTTTGCTGATAAGATCGGTGCGGTTGCCGCTCCTGCTGCCGGTTTGCATTTCTCCAAACAACTGCTCAAACGTCTGGAGATTCGCGGTATAGACACGACCTTCATGACCAGCCACATCTCACTTGGTATCTTCAAAGATATCGACGTGGAAGACTTGACGAAGAACAAGATGGAGTCGGAGCAGATCATTCTGCCGCAGGCGATGACGGACGCCGTGAACAAGGCGCACGATAATATGAAGCGTGTTTGCGCAGTAGGTACGGAAGTAATGCGCGCCATGGAGCACG
>CADBVL010000119.1:0-1539 GCA_902798015.1 uncultured Bacteroidales bacterium | reverse complement strand
TTCCCGCCTTATACTTTCTCGGTAGCGGACCGATTCTTCGTGAACTTCTACATGCCGATGTCAAGCCAGTTACTGATGGTAGCAGCCTTCGGTGGATACGAAGAGACGATGAACGCGTACGAAGAAGCCGTCAAAGAAGGATACCGCTTCGGTGACTACGGAGACGCTATGCTGATAGTGGACTAATCTGAAAACTGAATACTGATTACTGAAAACTGAATGAACGTACGTATTGAGGAATCATGGCGCAAGGTGTTGCAACCGGAGTTTGACAAACCTTATTTCGAACTCCTCACTCAATATGTGCGCCAGCAATACAAGACCTGCCGGTGTTTTCCTCCGGCGGGCCTTATTTTTAATGCCTTCGACTCCTGTCCCTTCGAGAAGGTGCGGGTGGTTATTATCGGTCAAGACCCCTACCATGAACCCGGACAAGCCATGGGACTGAGTTTCTCCGTGCCCGAAGGGATACAAGTGCCGCCTTCGCTGGTCAATATCTACAAGGAGATCAACCGCGACCTCGGTACACCTATCCCGGAGAACGGAGACCTCCATCGATGGGCCGAACAGGGGGTGTTGCTTCTCAACGCTACCCTCACCGTGGAGGCTCACAAAGCCGGTAGCCATCAAGGCAAAGGATGGGAGGAACTGACGGACGCGGCGATTGCGGCTCTCAATAAAGAACGCGAACATCTGGTGTTTATGTTATGGGGTTCGTACGCCCAACGCAAAGGCCAGTTCATCGACCGCCGCAAACATCTGGTACTGCAAACTTCGCACCCCTCTCCACTCTCTGTCTATCGCGGATTTGCCGGTTGCGGTCATTTTAGTGCAGCGAACAACTATCTGATTAAGAACGGAATACAACCTATACAATGGTAATATGAAAAAACTCTTGCTCATAGATGCGTACGCCATGATCTTTCGCGCGTACTACGCTTTCATTCGCGCACCGCGTATGAATAGTAAAGGAGAGAATACCTCTGCGATCTTCGGATTTTGTGTGACTTTGGAAGACTTGATCAAAAAGATCAACCCCACCCATTTAGGGGTGGCTTTTGACCCTGCAGGAGGCACTTTCCGCCACGAAGCCTATGAGCAATACAAAGCCCAACGACCCGAAACGCCGGAGGATATCCGCAAAGCTGTACCGGTCATCAAGCAGATCCTCGCAGCAATGAATATTCCGGTACTCGAAGTGCCCGGTTTTGAAGCCGACGATGTGATCGGAACCCTGTCCGTCAAAGGGGAACAAGCCGGATACGAAGTATACATGGCGACGCCCGATAAGGACTACGGACAACTTGTTTCCGACCATGTCTTCATGTATCGTCCGCGTCATACCGGCGGTTTCGAATTGATGGGCCCCAAAGAGGTATGCGAGAAATACGGTCTGCAACGCAAGGAACAAGTGATCGACCTGCTCGGTCTCATGGGCGATGCTTCCGATAACATCCCGGGCTGCAAAGGAGTAGGGGAGAAGACTGCGGTTGCCCTCCTGCAGCAGTTCGGCTCGATTGACAACATGCTCGCCCATAC
>CADBVL010000118.1 GCA_902798015.1 uncultured Bacteroidales bacterium | reverse complement strand
CCATACCCAACACGGCTACACCCACGCGTTTGCAACCCGTTGCGGCTTTGATACCCTGCGCTACTTTCTTGGCGAAAGTGATGAGCCCTTGCAGTTGCTCGTCCGTGAGATCGAAGATATAATCTGCCTCCGGCTCTGCCAACTTAGGGATCACGAGGGTATGACCCTTCACGAGCGGGTTGATGTCGAGGAAAGCATAGTGCTTATCGTCCTCGGCTACTTTGTAACTCGGGATCTCTCCCTTGATGATGCGTGTAAAGAGTGTCATAACGAGATCTCCAATACTTCCATTTCCAATGTACCGGCGGGCACCTGAATCTGTGCTTTCTCGCCTACTTTCTTGCCCATCAGGCCTTTTGCGATCGGGGTGGTGACAGAGATCTTACCCTCTGCGAGGTTCGCTTCGCCTTCGGTAACGAGATGGAAGAGTTTCTCCATTCCGTTTGCCATGCGTACGCGCACTTTGGTCAGGATCTGCACCTCATCGGTCTTGATACCCGATGCGTCCAACACGCGGGCTTCTGCCAGACGTGCTTTCAGCACGGCTATCTTCGTTTCCAAAGCACCCTGTGCCTCTTTTGCGGCGTCATACTCCGCGTTCTCACTCAAATCGCCTTTCTCACGTGCCTCAGCAATCGCGGCAATGATACGTGGGCGCTCAACAGCCTCTAACTGCTGAATCTCCTCTTTCAATTTTTTCAGACCTTCTTCGGTCATGTACGTTACTGCCATTCTATCTATAGTTTTAATATTTTCGATTCAAAATCTCGCTGGCGATAACCGCCTTGCGCATCTCGTCCGCATCCGTCAAGTCCGGAATGAGGGAGGTATTTTTCGTTTCGTCTGCCATATAAAAAATAAGGCGCAGCGCCTCGTTTTTTCTCTTTCGGTTTAAAAACGAAAGGAAACTTCACAGCCTCCTTTCGCCATTAAACCTAAACCTTAACTATGAAAATTTTATTTTCGTTGCAAAAGTACTGCTTTTATTTGAAATGAGCAAATATTTTGGCAAAAAAATGCTATTTTTCTTCGTTTTTACACCAAATTACACGATTTCACCCCGTAAAGTGGCAGCCGTGGCATCGAGAATGCGAATATTGACTATATCTCCGATCTTCTGGTCCGTTCGCGGGAAAACCACCGTCTTGTATTGCTCCGTACGACCGAACATATCGTCATGGCTACGTTTGGAGAATCCTTCTACGAGCACCTCGACGGTCTTGCCGATCTCCCGTTGGTTGGACTCGAGCGATAGTTGGGTCTGGAGCGCAATGATCTCATTGAGTCTCCGCACTTTCTCTTCCTCGCTGATGTTGTCCGGAAGATGCTTATGCGCATAGGTGCCCGGACGCTCGGAGTACTTGAACATAAACGCAGAGTCAAAGCCCACCTCGCGCATGAGGCTCAGGGTCTGCGCATGATCCTCGAGCGTCTCATCATGGAAACCGCAGAAGATATCCGTACTAATCGCCGCCGTCGGTAAGATGCGACGGATCGCCGCGATACGATCGAGGTACCACTCACGCGTATACTTACGGTTCATCAGTTTGAGGATGTGGTTCGAGCGCCACTATCTCCAGCAGGTCGGCGAAGTCGATGACAGACCGTCCTTCGGACTGACAGACCGCTTCACTGACAGAATACAGATATTTGTAGGAGTTGACATTCTGGCCGAGGAGGGTTACTTCCTTGTAGCCGCGGGATTGAAGGTCCTTGACTTCATTGAGGATGGACTCCACGTCCCTGCTCCGCTCGCGACCGCGGGTGTATGGCACCACGCAATAGGAGCAGAAGTTATTGCATCCGCGCATGATGGACACGAAGCCGCTGATGGAGCGCCCGATACGCGCGGGGATGATCTGGCGATAGGTCTCCGTCGTACTGAGTTCCACATTCATCGCCTTATGTCCCTGCTCGCATTGCGCCAAGAGGTTCGGGATATCAAGATAGGCATCGGGACCTGCCACGAAGTCCACACCAAAATCATCGATCAGTTCCTGCCCCATACGTTCCGCCATACAACCGATGACGCCAATAATTGGCGATTTGTGATTGGCGATTTGTGATTTGTGATTTTTGATGTGCGCCTTCAGTTCGCGGAGACGGGCACCGACTTTCTGCTCGGCGTTATCGCGGATGGAGCAAGTGTTAATCAGGATGATATCGGCATCCTCCCACTGCTCGGTGAGTTGGGCATCGGTTGTCTCCATGATCGCCGCCACCACCTCACTATCCGCCACATTCATCTGGCATCCGTATGTCTCAATATAGAATTTTTTCATTATTTTGCATTAAAATTTGCACAATTCAAAAAAATGTAGTACCTTTGCACCCGCTTTTGAAAAATCGAAAGCGACGGGAAGTGGCGCAGCCCGGTAGCGCAACGGTCTGGGGGACCGGAGGTCGCGTGTTCGAATCACGTCTTCCCGACTTATTTCAATAGAGGCAGGTTAACTTCGGTTACTGCCTTTATTTGTATCTGTTGCAGGATCGTTTGCATCTCGGCGTTCTTCTGCGCCATACCAACCCACCATTCTGCTTCATCCAGATCGGCAAAGCCGCTGATACGCAGCGCGCATCCTTCACCCCATACGGGTAGTTTCTGCAGATCGAAATCGCGGATAAGGAACTGACTGAAGTTGAACAACGCCACTTCGTACAGCAGTTCATTGAGTGCCTCTTCGTTCGCCGTCGGCATGATGAGCAATACCACAGACGGCTGTTTACGGTCTTCCGACCATACCTGCGTGGAGTCAGAAGCCTCAGCTTCTTCGGTCTTATCAGACTGGTTACGCAGTTCCGCCAGATCGCCGGTAGTACCGCCTTTCTGGCTCTCCAT
>CADBVL010000117.1 GCA_902798015.1 uncultured Bacteroidales bacterium | reverse complement strand
TGGCATGCACCTCGCCTTCGTTAATCACGAGGTTAACGCCTTTCAATATCTCTTTGCCGCCTATCGAAGCATGGAGATCTTTTATGACTAAAAGATTATTTACCATTTTATCATTTACCATTTACAATTGAGCCATCACCACTTCGCCGACTGCCTGTAGCGTGGCTTTACTGATGTTACTCATGTCGTCATTGCGTGTATGCCACCACCACGGGAAACCCGTCGCATTGCGGATATCATAGTGGATCACGTCCACGCAGGGGATGCCGGCGATATAATTGATGTAATAATGATCGTCTGTGATCGGGTACGACTGCTGGTTGTTGAACATCGCACCGTAACCTAACTGCTCGGCCGAGTGCCAGATCTGCTGCTGATAATTGGCGGCATACTGGGTGGAGTACATCTCTCTGGGGAACGTAGCATCCGGTGCTCCAATCATATCGAGGATGATACCAAAGCGGTATTGGGGATTCTTCTTCTGCATATAATGGGTGGCCCATAACTGACTACCCAGGCACCATGTATCTTCGCGCTCCAGACCGGTATAGACACGCGGCGTACCCATGTCTTCGCAGTCAAAGAAGATGATATCCACCGGCATCGTGAAGGTCGAATCAGCCATACGCAGTCCTAACTGACGAGCCACCTCGAGCAACACACCTACACCACTCGCGCCGTCGTTCGCACCGGGCACATTGTAGAAGCGGTCGTTATAGTCTTCTTCCTCGTCGCTCCATGGACGCGTGTCATAGTGCGCACCCAGCAGGATACGCGGACGGTCTTTCGTCTCTTCGGTATAGAAATGCCCTATGATATTATATATCTGCTGGTTATTCCCGCGATAGTCCGGCATGAAGCCTTTTTGTAACTCCACCTCCGCTCCGAAAGCACGCAGTTGCTCGATCAGCCACACGGCACACTGCGTATGCGCCTCGCTGTTCGGCACACGCGGACCAAAGGCCATCTGGCGCTCTATATACACATACGCACTGTCGGAGTTAAAAGCCGGCCGCTCTATCACGGCCGCTTTCTTTGAACAGGAAACCAGGATACCTAGGACTCCCAGGAAACCTAGGACGCCTAGTAATATATTTCTTCTCATCATCGTATATTCGTCTCGCTGATCGAAGTGTGATTCTGGATCGCACGGATCGTGTGCGCGATAGGTACAGCAAGACTCTCTATATGCAGTTTAGAACAACAACTCGGATCCACAGGTATCGAATCGGTGCAAACCAGTTCCTCCAGTGCCGACTCCTCGATACGTTGGCAGGCATTACCGCTCAACACGGCGTGCGTCACCACCGCCCGAACGGACTTGGCTCCTCCTTCTTTCATCACCTCAGCAGCCTTGCAGAGTGTACCGGCGGTGTCAGCGATATCGTCGAAGATAACGACATCCTTGCCATACACGTCTCCCAGCACTTTGATTTCGGACACTTTATTGAAATCGGGACGGTTCTTGTAGCAGATGACCATCGGCACCTCGCGATCCGTCAGAAGATGCAGTTTCTTCGAGAAATTAGACGCGCGTTTTGAACCACCCACGTCCGGCGATGCAACGATCAGTTTTTTCAAATTAAGCGAAGCCACGTACGGTGCCAGCACATTCGATCCGTAGATATGATCGCTTATGCCTCCACCCTTCCCAACGGATCGGCATGCAGATCAACGGTGATCACGCGGTCTGCGCCGGCGGTCTGCAGCATGTTCGCTACTAACTTAGCGCCGATCGACACACGCGGTTTGTCTTTACGATCCTGACGCGCCCAACCGAAATACGGAATGACCGCAATCACCTTGGATGCACTCGCACGCTTGGCGGCGTCGATCATCAGCAACAACTCCATGAGGTTGTCGCTCGACGGGCAAGTGGACTGAACTAAATACACGTTTTGACCACGAACGGACTCTTCGAAGTAAGCACAGAACTCGCCGTCGGAGAAACGATCGACACGCACTTTGCCGAACTGGCAGCCCAACTCTTCGCATACGCGTTGCGCCAGAGCCTGACCCTTCGAGCCGGCAAAAATCTTAAACCGATAATTGTTTTCCATTATTTTCAAACGAGATTGCGTTGACGCATACACTGCGCGATGTACACCTCGAGCGCATCCCGATCCTTTCCGTTGGGAAGGGTGGAGGCATAAGCGATCATATCTTGCACTATTCGTCCGTAGTTACGCAACTGAATAGGCGCCGATTCTCTCCGTAATTGCATAGTATTACTCTTTCTTGCGAATCAGATAAATCATCGTCGGGAAGTGGTCTCCGTAACCGTTCTGCCAAACGCCGGCTTTGTGGGTACGCAGCGGAGCACCTTTGTCCTTACCCTCTTGAACGGTCAGGAACGGTTTGTTGAACACCTGCGATTTCCAATATGCCCATCTGCCGCTCTCCTTGTCTTCGTTGAGCAACGGCTCGGAGATGATGATCTGGTCGAACAGGTTCCATCCGCCGTTATAGTACAGCGTACCGGTACCGTTAGCCAAGTGGATCCACATCGTGTTGTACCAGCCCTTCGGCTCAACCTGCTGCGGTTTCTTGCGTGCTTTGAGCACGTCTTTGCAGCTGTGGTTATCCGGGTCATCGTTCAAGTCACCCATGATGATGATCTTTGCGTTCGGCTCTTTCATATAGATCGAGTCGCAGATCTGCATCGTCAGCATCGCTGCCGTGTCACGGCCCGGACGGCTGGACAACTCACCGCCGTAACGGCTCGGCCAGTGGTTCGTGATCATATGGATCTTCTCCGGCTTACCGTCACCCATCAGATAACCCGAAACGAGCAACTGCAGACGGGTTTTGATCACACCGCCATCCGCATAATGGGCCTTCAACTCATAACCAGCCACCTTCGACGGCTTGAAGAGCACCGAGTCATAGAGGAAGCCTACATCGACACCACGGCGGTCCGGACCTTCCAACAGAATCGGTTTCAGACGGCGACCGTACTTACTGTTCGTCTCTGCGCACAGGTCATACAAACAGCCGATATTCTCCACCTCGGCCACGCCGATACATGCCGCACCGCGCGGATCGTAATCCGTACCGAGCTGAGCTACCGCGTAACCCATCCGCTTGATCTTGTTCTCGTACTTCATCGACGTCCATTTCATACCGCCGTCCGGCAAGTACTCGTAGTCGTTCTTACCCTCGTCATGGATGGTGTCGAAGAGGTTCTCGAGGTTGTAGAACGCAATGCAACGAACGAATTGCGCATTCGTCTCCTCCTGTGCTTTCGCAAAGATGCTTACCGTCAACATCAGTGCTGCAACATAGATAAATGTGTGTTTCATTGTATGTATTTTTGTGATATTTACAAAATCGGCTACAAAATTAGTAAAATATTTTGATATGTGCAAATTTTTTTGTAACTTTGCACTCGCAAAACGTAAAAAAGCTTGTTATGCCTCAAAAAACACCCGAACAAATAGCTCTTGAGAAACAGCGGGACCGTCTCACGAAACGGTTTCATAAAGCCTGCGCAGACTACAGTCTGATTGCGGACGGAGACCATATCCTAATCGGCCTGAGCGGCGGAAAAGACAGTCTGGCGTTGGTCGAGTTGCTGGGTCGGAGA
>CADBVL010000116.1:670-2407 GCA_902798015.1 uncultured Bacteroidales bacterium | reverse complement strand
TGATGCCGTACATCTCGGCATCCATCGTGGTCCAGCTTCTCGGCATGTTCGTCCCTTCCTTCCGCAAGATGCAGATGGAAGGCGAGAGCGGCCGCCGGAAGATGAACCAGATCACCCGTTACCTGACCATCGCGATCCTCGCGATCCAGGGCCCGGCGTACGTCACCGGTATGATCCCGCGTAACGCTATCGCCGTGGGCTGGTCCAGCTTCGTGTTCAACCTCGTGTCCACCGTCATCCTGATGGCCGGTACGATGTTCGTCATGTGGCTCGGCGAGCGCATCACCGACCGCGGTATCGGCAACGGTATCTCCCTCATCATTATGATAGGTATCGTGGCCCGTCTGCCTTACGCGGTGATTGCTGAAATCGGTGCTAAGCTCAGCACCAACAACGGCGGCGCCCTCCTGCTCATCGTGGAGTTCGTTATCTGGTTCTTCGTTATCATTGCGGCTATCGCGCTTGTGCAGGCTGTGCGCAGGGTTCCTGTGCAGTATGCCAAGAGAGTGGTCGGCAACCGCCAGTACGGCGGCGTCCGTCAGTACATCCCTCTGAAGATCAATGCTGCCGGTGTTATGCCTATCATCTTCGCCCAGGCCCTGATGCTGTTCCCTCTGATTTTCTCCCGCTGGGATGCTACCAGAGGACTTGCCGCTACGCTCGGAAATTATACCGGGTTCTGGTATAACTTCATTTTCTTCCTCCTTGTGGTGGTGTTCACGTATTTCTATACTGCCGTCACCGTCAATCCTCAGAACATGTCCGAGGATATGAAGCGCAACGGAGGTTTCATCCCGGGTGTCAAACCCGGTAAGAAAACCATGGAGTATCTGGATTCGGTGATGTCGAGAGTTACCCTCCCGGGATCTATCTTCCTCGGCATCATTTCCATTCTTCCTGCAATTGCTATCATCCTGGGTGTCAACAACTCGTTCGGCAGCTTCTTCGGCGGTACCTCGCTGTTGATTCTCGTCGGCGTCATCCTCGATACGCTCCAGCAGGTTGAAAGTTATTTGCTTATGCGCCACTACGACGGCCTTATGAAGACCGGCCGTCTGAGCGGACGTTCAGGAATGTAATTCTCCAGGAAAATTCAAGGTATGATGGTCAGGCCCAAAACAGAAGAGGAAATTGAACTCCTGCGCGAGAATGCGATAATCGTCTCCAAGACGCCTGCCGCTCCCATAGTGTGACCGAAGACGGGCTTTAGCGCCGACACAGGCACATTCTCCAGTCCAGCACGCTGAATAGCGATTTTCTCCATATCATCGTTATACAGCGTAGCCGTACCATGCACGCCTAATAAAGCTATCTCGGAAACAGAGACTCCTTCCAACACGTCCTGCAGACATTGGAAAGCCCCTTCGCCGGTACGACTGGGCGCAGAGATATGATTGGCATCATTATGGATACTACCCGTCTCCAAACACCAACCGTCCCTTGGTTCGGTGGTCAAGACCATTGTAGCCGCAGCTTCTCCCAAATTCAATCCTTTTCTATCCGGGCTGAATGGTAAGCAGGGTTCCGGCGACAAGGCTTTGAAGGCTTGAAAACCGCTGACGATAAACTGCGATTGTATATCACATCCCACCACCACTGCATGTCTGTATAATCCCGCGTCCAACAATCGCTTAGCCGTTATCTGCGCACAGACACCTGAGGTGCAAGCATTGCTGACGACGATGGGTCTGTTCGGATTCCCGAAATGGCGTGCGATGGTTTGCGCAGGTGTCCACA
>CADBVL010000116.1:0-645 GCA_902798015.1 uncultured Bacteroidales bacterium | reverse complement strand
TGTCCACAAATCGAGATTGTCACCTTTCGTGGTGCTTAAGACAAAGACCGTTTGAGAAGAAGCCAAATCCACGTTCGTCACAGCTAACTCCACACTCTTGATACACAAAGGCACAAACGATTGAGGAGTATCAAACAACGAAGCGCAGAAAGGTTCCACGGAAGGGAAACGATCCGTGTACTGCTTCAATCCGCTACGTCCTGCACGGACGGCTTCCAGATTTGCCTGCGAGCCTTCGCCAAGCGGAGAAATGATACTATGTCCGGCACAATATACCATCTAATTAATCGACAATCGCCAGTTTAAGCGTTGTTGTTGCTATTATCTCATCGCCTACCTTCGTTGCACACTCAATAAGCGATATATTCATTACTTCCTGTAAGAGTCGCACTTCGGTAGTCAGCGTCTCTCCTGATTTCGGAAAGCGCGTTGCTACCATCTGCTTAACCGCTCCGATGAATCCTATTCGGTTACCGCCGCTAAAACCGGCTCTGACCGCACATGTCTGCGCTGCATTTTCCATAAGTCCCGCAAGAGATAATTGTCCGTTCTCCTGCAACGGAGAGTCAACAGGAATGGTATATTGCGTGACAGCGTGCGTCTCACTCACTTCCACCACCGTATCAATAAATACAAACGGCGGTC
>CADBVL010000115.1:3301-4082 GCA_902798015.1 uncultured Bacteroidales bacterium | reverse complement strand
ATGATGTGGTAACCTTTGAAAATGCGGAGATCCTTCAGAACCGTTTCCGCGAACTCGGAGCGGATGAGAGCAAGATTGAGTACGACTTCGGCGACTACGGCTCACACCGTTCGGGTCTGCTCAAGTTCCATATCAAAGTCCTGAAGATGTTAAAGTAGCCATCAGTTCGGCCTAAACGAAATCGTGCAGGATAATCGGTCCGTTTTCGGTCCGTTTTCGATCCGTTATCGAGGCATTATCGGGAGTGATAGGCTGATTGTGTGTGTGAAATGCAATTGTATATGAAGTTCGCTAGATACAAATTTTTAACTGTTTGCCTTCTGACAATGGTATTGTGGTCGTGTTCGCCGAAAGACGAACCGATACCTGCGGAAAACAAACCGCTGATCATCCTTGATACGGATATCGGTTCATCGACCGACGACCTGTTTGCCATGGAGATGCTGTACGACTACGACCGTCGCGGGTTGTGCAAGTTCCTTGGCGTCATTGTCAACCGTGAGGGAGAGAACTGTGCCGCCTGTGCCGATGTGATGAACACATGGCATGGTTATGGCGCACTACCGATAGGACTTGTGCGCAACGGACTCAAATACCCCAAAGTGTGGATTGATTATCAGCGTATGCCGTATTATCTGCTTCCGGACAGCACGCCTATGTTCCGGCATACAATCGAGAACTGTGCTACTCTGCCTGACGGATGGCAATTGTATAGGAAATTGTTGTCACAGCAGCCGGATCACTCCGTCACAATCTGCTCCATCGGTTTCCTGGCTTGTCT
>CADBVL010000115.1:1425-3287 GCA_902798015.1 uncultured Bacteroidales bacterium | reverse complement strand
CCGCTCAGCGGAGTGGAGTTGGTACGCCGGAAAGTGCGGACGGTTTATTTGCAAGGAGGAGTGTTTAGCGAAGCGGAAGAAGCGGATTTTAACATGACACAAGGACCCGAATGTTCCCATGAGTTCTTCCGGCTGTTTCCTGAAGATGTGGATATAGTCTTTTCTCCGCAGGAAGTAGGACAGATGATTGAATACAAACCGGAACAGGTCATTTCGGATATCGCATGGACGGATGTCCATCCTGTCAAGCAGGTGTATAAGCGTTGTGATTGCGATACAGGGCAGCGTATGTGGGATGTGTGTGCGGTTATGAACGCGGTGGAAGGTGAGCGGTTCATCCTCTCGGAGCGCGGTAATGTGGCCCTCACGCCCGAGTGTTTCACGATCTTTACGCCGAACACCAAGGGTAACTGCCGCTATCAAAAACCCGGTGACACCGAGTGGGCACAACAGATTCTGGATAAGATCCGGGCACTTGCCGAGTGGCGACCCAAGTAAGATTGATCAAGACGATTGTCCGCGCAGGTACTCACCCGGAGTGATACCGGTCTTGTTCTTGAACATGCGCGTGAAATGGTGCGGGTAATCAAAGCCGAGCATGTATGCCGTTTCGCTGATGCTGCGGCCACTCATCAGGATGTTTTTTGCCAGACGGATGATGTACGATTGTATATACTCTTTGGCGGAAGCACCTGTGGCTTGCTTCACCAAGTCTCCGAAGTAACCTGCTGAATACGCCATCTTCGATGCGCAATATGCTACTGTCGGCAAGCCGTTCTGTGCTTGCCGGCCTTCGTAATAATACTGGTCTAACAATGTATGAAAACGCTTCAGCACATCCGGCTCGGCTGCATCTCTCTTGGCACTCAGTCGCCAGTAAGCACGTTGGCAATAGTCCAGAATCAATTGCAAATACCCGATGATAATATTCCGCAACGCCGAACTGTCATGATGCGAGCGCAGTTCCTCGCGCAGGCCGCTCAGGAGTTTGTCTATCGCGTCCCATTCCTTTGGCTCCAGCGGTAGCGAATCGGTAAAGTAGTACGAGAAGAAATTGTACTCCTTGATATGCGTCTCTAGGTCTGTTTTGCTCATTAGCTCCGGCGACCATAGCACCGCCCAACCGCTCAGCGAAAGTGCTTTGCCGTCGTCTTCTTTGCCGCCTATCTGTCCGGGTGCAACGGCAATAACCGACCAATCGCTCACTTTCACAGGACGAATGCCGTATGACAAGTTCTGCGGAAACTCCCGCTGAATAAACAAGCCATACACGCTATAACTGTTCATGCTCGTCCGCACGCCTTGTTCCAATTCGTCGAAATGAACCACGCTGATCAGCGGGTGCAACTCCGGCGCATGGAGATGCCGTGCATACACATTCGGATTTTGGACGTTCATTATCTTCTTCATAACGGCTGATTACTTGGAATCACCGAGTTGGAGAGGTGGTAATTATTTTGTATCATTTAATTCGTTTTCTATTTCGGCGATGGTTGGCATTGTGCCTTCAATCTTTGCAGGATAGAGTTTCTGCAGTTCGTACTCCGATATGCCTAAAGGTTGACTGCTGGACTCCAAAGCGTATTGTGCCAGTGTGTTGCTCTTTTGCTTGCAGATAAGTAATCCTATAGTGGGATTGTCTCGCCCTTCTTTACGAAGCAAATGGTTACATGCCACCACATAGCCGCCCAACTGACCCGCATCCGCAAAATCAAACTCACCGATTTTGACCTCAATCACCACATAACATGACAAATTCAGATTATAGAATAACAGGTCAATAAACTTCTCCTTATCCTCGATTTGCAGGCGATACTCTTTGCCGATATATGCAAATCCTGTTCCGAGTTCGAGCAAGAACT
>CADBVL010000115.1:0-1380 GCA_902798015.1 uncultured Bacteroidales bacterium | reverse complement strand
CTACTCCAGCCATTTTCTATGGTCTGCTGCACATAGAATAACGCCTTGTTGGGATCAGAAGAACACTTGTCAATAATATATCGATGGTGTCCCCAAGGAATGGAAAAAAGTTCGTTTAACAAGCGGGCTACTATTTTTGCTGTGAAATCGTCCCCAACTTGTGGACGATTCTGAGAAGCGAATATTTCCACAACTTGTGGAAGATTCTCTTTATCCAATATTTCCACAACTTGTGGAAGATTTTTAATTAGTTGAAAATAAAGCTCATAGAAACGCTTTGCATATCTCACAGAAGTCTCCGAAAATCCATCTGCATCAGGTATTGCGTGGCGCAAGTCTTGGCTGAGGCTAGCGTAAAATCCCTTGCCATACGTATTCTCTGCATTCCGCGCCACGATATCTCGCCCCAATTCCCAATAGAATGCTAACATCTCCCGATTGACTTTGACCGATGCCTTGATTTGGCTGCGGCGAAAACGTTTACTCAACTCTTGAATCCATTGCTGGTATTCCTTGCTAACATGGATAAGATTACTCATGGTTATAAAAATTTGTTTGCAAAGATACAAAAATTATCTCATATATGCAAAATTGGCAGCAGAAAAATGAAGCTTTTCTTCAATTTCTGCAAAATTGGTATATATTTGGCAAATTTATGTTTGTTTATTTAAATAAAAAGCAGTAATTTTGCACCGTAAATCAAATCAACTGCTATGCGAAAGATTTTATTCACCTTGCTTGCAGCACTCACAATAACCGGCTGCAACGCCCAAAACAACAAAGCACAAATGACGAATAACAAATGTTTGGTAGTATTCTTCTCCCATGCCGGAGAGAACTACTCGGTGGGGAACATCAAAGTGGGTAACACCAAAATCGTGGCGGACTACATCAGCGAACTAACCGGAGCGGATCAGTTTGAAATCGTGACGCACAAATACGACGGAATGGCATATACGCCGTTGACCGAACTGGCGCAAGAGGAAGCCCGCAACGACGAACGTCCGGCGTTTGAACCGCAAATAAACACTTCAAACGGCGAAGCCATCAAACCCTCAAACATCAAAGAGTTCTTTGACCAGTACGACATCATCTTCATCGGTGGACCGATCTGGTGGGGCACTTACCCGCAAGTGATGTTCACGTTCTTCGACACGTACGACCTGAACGGCAAAACCATCTATCCCTTCACCACCCACGAAGGAAGCGGTCTCGGCAGTGTAGTGAGCGACGTCCGCAAAGCGTTCCCGAAAGCAGACGTGAAGCCCGGCTTCAGCATCTACGGCCACGAGGTGCGCACGAACAAAGCAAAAGTAGAAAAATGGATTAAAGGACTTAATCTCTGATGAATATGGAAGGATTTAGAGTTGACCCGAGGGT
>CADBVL010000114.1 GCA_902798015.1 uncultured Bacteroidales bacterium | reverse complement strand
TGTATCCTTTGTAATCCATTCCGCCGGCAGGAATACGCGTACGAAGACGTGCATCTTCTTTTCTGCCCAAGCACGGCCATGCATGACCTGAACCGCGAGCCGGCTCCACAGCGATATGATGAGCGATCCAACGGGCATCCTCGGAATAGAATCCCATCTTGGTCAGCAATCGGTACATATCGGCAGCAAAAGCGTTGGCATCGGGGTAGAGTTGGCGCGTTTCTGCGCTCAACATATCCTCATTCAGCGATGCGCGCGCCTTGAAACCGTCATACCATATATCGTACGGACGCAAATCGCGCTCCAAACGCTCTTTGATGATGGACGCTACCTGTTTTACTTGCTCCGAACCCACCAAAGCACGGAACAGGCTGTCTAACTCGGCAGCAGGTATCTCCACTCCTTCCTCGAAATTACGCTGAATAGCCGTAGGCGCAGATGGATAATAGGCGTCGGCTGCAAAATAAGCATGGGCGATATCCAGTATTTTCTGATAGCGGGTGTAGGGTTCATTTTCTCCGTTGAAATCGGCAAAAGGTTCCCATATATAGTCCTTTCCGTTGATTGCCTCTTGCGGAATAGTCTGGTCCACGATACGCTGCATCACTTTGTAAATCATCTCCTGCTTCTCACGGTTTCGTCCGCGCGACTCGAGATTATCCGATTGATACAGTGCCTTCAACTCGTCACGCAGATTCCAGTGGCTAAGCAGCACTTTGTCGTTCTCCCATAGTTGTCTGCCGTCTTCCGTACGCAAGTTACCCATATAGATATTGTAGTCCGCAATATAGTTCTCCGCATTCGCGTACATCTGACTAATACGTGCATTTACCTCACCTGGCACACGAGACGTAAACACATCTCCCATGCGGGCATAAGCCCATTCCTGACGTGACCAAGTTCTGCCCAACTCATTCTTCTCCTCCAAACTGTAATGGGGGAAGTTAATGATAGTGACAAAAGCCAACTTGCTGGCAAACATATCATCGGAGAAATGCGCCAGCGGATTGTAGCCGGACATAATCCAGTCCGCCATCTGCGGCTCTGCTGCATTCGTTAACTGCGTCGAACGAAGCAACTCGACCGTCAGCATGTCTGCCGATTGATAGACATTCTCCAAGATACGACTCAGCGATTCAAACAACATCTGGCGCTGGCTGTCCGTTTGACAATAGTAATCTGACACCAATTGTTCGAACTCAGCGCGCGAGCCATCTTCTTCCGTCCATAGTTCCCATGCCTGCTGCACTCCTAAAGGTGCGTTTTCGTCCGGTTTTACCGGACTTTTTTGTGTACATGCCGCTAACATAATACATCCTAAAAGTAAGTACTTTCCTTTCATACGAGATTTGATTTACGCTGCAAAATTACAAAATAAATTTGATATATGCAAAATTTTAGATGTTTTTTATTTGCATATATGCAAAAAAAGCAGTAACTTTGCACCCGCAAAAAGAAAAGCATATAAATTAAGACACAATACATGGCAAATTATCAGAAACTGACTCCTCGTAGCGAGGACTACTCCAAATGGTACAACGAACTGGTCGTAAAGGCTGATTTGGCGGAACAGAGCGCCGTTCGCGGATGTATGGTAATCAAACCCTATGGCTATGCCATTTGGGAGACTATTCAGGCAGAACTCGACCGCCGGTTCAAAGAGAAAGGTGTGAAGAATGCGTACTTCCCGCTTCTTATTCCGAAATCATTCCTAAGCCGAGAGGCGGAGCACGTAGAGGGCTTTGCCAAAGAGTGCGCTGTAGTGACTCACCACCGTTTGATGAACGACCCGAACGGCAAGGGCGTAGTTGTTGATCCTCAAGCCAAACTGGAAGAAGAACTCATCATCCGTCCGACATCCGAGACGATTATCTGGTCCGCCTATAAGAACTGGATTTCGTCCTACCGCGACCTACCCATTCTGTGCAACCAGTGGTGTAATGTGATGCGTTGGGAGATGCGTACCCGTCTCTTCCTGCGTACTGCCGAGTTCCTCTGGCA
>CADBVL010000113.1 GCA_902798015.1 uncultured Bacteroidales bacterium | reverse complement strand
GATGCCATGAACAGCAAGCCGATACGCTTCCTGCTCTGGCAGGCATCGACCGGTAAGACCTATGGTCTGACGCCCAATGAGAATGTGATGTTTGCACATGGTTACGTCTATGGATGCGGCAATAATGAACCGCTGATTCTTTCGATGAACGGAAGCGAACGACAGCAGATTGAACTGCAGGCAGGATGGAACTGGGTTTCTACGCATCTCGATCTCACGGCTACGCGGGGAGATGTAAATACCTGTATGTCCGCGGCCAAGCCTTGGACCGAAGGGGACCTGATCAAGAACCCGAACACGCGTCAGTTCAGCACCTACAACGAGACCAACGATGTCTTTACCGGAACGCTCACCAACCTCCATCATTCGCAGATCTACATGGTCTATGCAGCGAATGCCAATACAATGCGCGTATCCGGTGAGATCCTCTCTGAGGATTCGATGAAGATCTCCGTTCGCGGTGACGGTCAATGGAATCCGATGCCGTGTATGTTCGATCAACGCATCTCCATCACGGAGGCGCTCTCTGACTATTACCAACACGCTTCGGCAGGGGATATGATCAAAGCACATAATCGCTTCGCTACATTCTCCAAGGACAAACGATGGGTAGGTGACCTCACAGCTTTCCAACCCGGCGAAGGATACCTCTTCCGCCGCATGGCGCCGAGCAGTGTGGAGATGAAGTTCTTTAAGCCGGAAATGAAAGTCGATAGTCGAAAGTCCATAGTCGAAAGTCCATCTGCGTTCACTAATCCGCAAGCGGCAACGAATATGACGATGATCGCAATGATTAATGATGGAATGAGCGCGACTGCGTCGCTCAATGATGTAAATGATGTATTGAAGGTTTATGTGGGCGACGAGCTCGCCGCTGTAGCAGAGCCGATTGACTCGCTGTACTTCTTGACAATCCAGAGCGATCGGATAGGAGAACTCCGATTCGAGATCGATGGTCAGGAGTATACACCTATAAACGCCGAAGGCAATAAACGCGTAGCTATACACTACGTCTCCGACGCTCACCACGGTTCGTTACTGGCTCCGATCGTGCTCAAGAAGGACGATAACCGCCCGTACAAGATCATCGAGAATCAACACGTAATAATAATTCGTAACAACGAGAAATATGATGTTACAGGTAAAAAACTATAAACTGCAGATGCAGGCTACGACAGCGGCGAACGGAGTATTCTCCGTGACGAGGAAAGTATTTTAAGAGTTCCTGTCCTATAAACAAGCAAGAGAGTCACATTTGTGGCTCTTTTTCTTACAAAAAGTAAGCAAAATCGTAAAAAAAGAAAAAAAAACTTGCCTATTCCAAATATTTTTTGTACTTTTGCACGCTTGTTGTGGTATTCATACCATATAAACGCGCGTGAAAAAGACAATATCGATATATTATATAGTCGGACTGCTGAGCATACTCACGATGTTCACCGCTTGCCATACAAAAAATGGTTCTCAAGGCGGGGACTCTCGGTCCAAGCAAATCAACGCGTTTTTTGAGCGATATATTAACGATGCGGAACCGAATGAAACCGCCACACCCGAAGCATCCCCCAAAAAGACAGATACTATTCCCACGTCCAAGCCTAAACCGGCGCAGCCTAAGCAAGTTGCAGTGGTCGAAGAGCCTGTTGTCGTAGAAGAACCGGTTGTAGTAGTTGCGCCGGACACGGTTGTTGCAGTTGCGCCTGTGGTTTTTGTACCGGACACTATCGCAGAGATTGAGGAAGACACGATTATCCCCCAACGGGATACGATAGAGCCGCTGAAGGCCGGTGCAGGTACGTCCTTTAATCCGGACTCATGCGAGGCCGGCGTGGAGTATATTGAGCGTCCGGCGAAGAAACTGCCGGTGGTAGCGTTGCGCACCAACCTGCTCTACGATGCGTTGGTGGTTCCAAATATCGGTCTGGAGGTTGCGCTGCCGATGCATTTCACGATCGCCTTCGATTGGATCGCTACGTGGATCAAGTCCGACAATAAGCACGTGTACTGGCAGGGATACGGCGGTTATCTGACGCTGCGGTACTATTTCGGCAAGGCTGCCAACGAGTATCCCTTCATCGGGCATCACGTCG
>CADBVL010000112.1 GCA_902798015.1 uncultured Bacteroidales bacterium | reverse complement strand
GGGTAGCACGGAGGGTTCCGTGGTACTGGATGTACTGAGCCGTTGTCTCTGCTACATCGATCGTCTGCCAGCCGGCTTGCGTCAGGTTGGTCTCTACATAGAGGCTGCTCCAATTCTCACCGTCATTGGAGACACTCAGCGTGAACTCTTTCGCATAAGCACCTTCCCAAAGGATTTTGATACGGCTGAACGTACGAGCCTGACCCATATCCAGGGTCCACGTCTCGTCATTGGTCTGCGCACTCTCCCAACGGGTGCCTTCATCGCCATCAATGGCATTAGCTGCCGTACCGGAGGAAGCTGTTGCACTCGATCCTTGAGAAGCCAAGGCGAAGTTCACGTCATACACCTTGTCCGCAAAACTCATGATACTTGCGCTTAAGAAAGCGACTAAGAAGAAAATCTTTCTCATGATACTAAATTTTAGTTTGTTAAACAATATGTGAATTAATGAATTAACTTTGTTAAAACCGACGCAAAGGTACTGCTTTTTTGCGAAATACGCAAGCATTCTTATGTGTTATGCAGCATAAAAGTATATAAAGTATCTGCTATTTGTCGAAATATCAGCATATTAGCATTCCAACACAGGCAAAAAAAGTACGTATTTAGTACCAACAAAAAAGCGCCCTTAAGGACGCTTAAAGAGTAGTTTGAGGAAGCGGCAGAGATAATCCTCCCAATTCGGCCACACATGCCCGCCGGCACTCTCATAATAGGTGTACTCGAGATGGTTGGCTTCCAACCAACGGCGGTACTCCTGCACATGTTCGTACAAGAAGTCCTCGTTGCCGATGGCGATCCAGTAGAGCGGCGCCTCTTTCATCTGCAGTCGTACTTCCTCTTCCCAGTTATCGTACGCCGGATCCGATTGCGGGTGACGGATAGCGGGAGAGAACAAGCCCACATAGGCAAATTGTCCGTGGAGGTAATGGGACACATGCATTGAATGGAAGCCTCCCATGGAGAGACCGGCAATCGCGCGGAGCGAAGGATCGGAGCTGACATTGTACTTCTGTTCAGTCTCAGCCATAAACTGCGGGAACTGGCGGATCCATTCGCCCGACATCGCATTGGCGCGCTCTTCCTCACTCGTCTCACGATGCGGACAGTTATCCGGCATGATGATCACCATTTCGCGTACCTGACCTAACTGGAGCAGGGAGTCCATCCAATGCAGCAGATGTCCCTGCTCTGTCCAGTCGTGCTCATTGCCCCACATGCCATGATGCAGATAGAGGACGGGATACTTTACACTTTCCGCTTTACACTTTACACTTTCCTCATATCCATTCGGCAGGTACACGCGGCACGGCACATTATTGATTGTGTCCAGAACCACCGTACCTACTTGCGGCTTTGCTGAAGCTTGCTCCTTTTTCGGTGTACATGCCACCAAAGCCATCAAAGCCAGAGCTATAATCAGAATCTTTTTCACAAGCATAAATGTCTCCTGTTTTCTGCTACTTGTACCGTATCAAATACGAACGATATACGAATGATATACGAACTATTAGTACAGTCTAACCGAAGGAACAGGATAACAATTGGGTTACCAAATGTCTGTAGGATCGGTGAAGTTTTTGCTTTCTCCCGCACCTGAGCCACGGATAATTCCGATTCCCGGATCCTGCATCAGATCACTACCATACTGCATAACCTCTGTTTGAGGAGCTATATAAGTCTTTTGCATAGTTGTTGTCATTTGAAGGTTACACAATATTATTGAACACGCGCGCCTTGGATGGTATAAACGGCATCACCGCGGCGGATAAAAAGTTGTCCGTTCTCCATAAACTTCGTTGTTTGAAGAGCCTCAGCATCGGCATTTTCTATGCCGGTTGTGGTCTGTTCGTTATGGAAGACGAAGCGAATCTTACGTTGCGGGAGACCTGCTCCACCCGGATCTTTCGGTATCGGAAGATAGGCTTTCCCTGCCGGGATATATTGACCGGTATAGAGGAAGAATCCTGTCAGGCTATAGAGTTCCGAATAACGCAAGCAGAAGATGTCATTCGATGTAGCAACAGATGAAATATCCGTGCGTGCCGGACAGCCGACAAGGGCATTGTCAGAAATAACCGGGGCTGCTGACGCCGTTGGAGCAAATGTATATACGGTGTTAGCCGTACCCCTGAG
>CADBVL010000111.1 GCA_902798015.1 uncultured Bacteroidales bacterium | reverse complement strand
GAAGGGATGGCGTTTCTTTGCCGATGTGGTTACTGCGCAGCATAACTTATGGGGCGAAACGCTGACCCTCGGCGAATTGACGCACGATATAGGTATCAACTATAATTCAGAGCATTTTGGTTTTGGTATTATGATGGTTAATCCGTTCTCTCCGCACGGTTCCAGAACCGTCACAAAGGACTTGTCTACCCTTGCCCCGACTGCCAATACAGCCGTTATGCAGAACTATCGCCAAGTGCTGATGCTCAATTTCAACGTCAATCTGGACTTCGGGACCAAGCACAACGAGGGCTGGAAACGTATCGACAACGAAGATACCGAAAGTGGTATTTTGAGTGGTTCAAAGTAAGTATTTGACATGACGCACGAGCAGTTTACGCAAATATATTTACCGTTATGTGGGAAGATGTACGCGCTTGCGTACACTCTTCTCCGTAACCGTAATGCAGCGCGTGACTGCGTGCAAGATGTGTATGCGGAACTATGGGAAAATCGTGATACTATGGAAACCAGTAATGCGCTACTTCCGCGCGTGTTGAATATGGTTCGCAATAATTGTCGCGACCGATTATGTGCTGGTGGTGAGCATGTTTGTGATAGTAATACCACGGACGCGCCCATCGTCATTGTGAATGTAATCGTAAATGAGGAGCATCATTATCACGAAGGCTCAATTCATATGGATATTCGTGATAGTTTTATAACAGAATAACGTCAAATTTCAAATTTTATTTGCATATATGAGAAAAATTTAGTAATTTTGCACCCGAAATCGTCGCAGACTTCTCGACGCTAAATAGAAGAACATATTGAAAATGCGCATTTGCGCAAGAAGGCATATAGCTTCGTTAACAAAGTCGGCTAAAACTTATAGAACAGAAAGAGATATGTCCCTATTATTCGTGTCTTGGCATGAGTATGTGGGATTTCTGTTTAATATAAGTTTTAGCCGACTAAGTTAACGGCTCCCACATACTCGTGCTTTTTCAAAATCATAAAAGCATGAGCACTTATAATTATGCACCCGGAGCGGTGCACCTTGATATTCGTCATAGTAACATTAACATGTCGGCAGCCAGCCTCGCGGAATTGGTACGTTCTGTAAGATCTAATGCCGCCAACGAAAACACAACAAGAGATGCGGAGGATATCACTCCGGTTGACACCTCGTTCTTCTGTACCACTCGTTTTACATCTGATGTCATAGAAAAGAATTTGCGACAAGCCATCGAATCCGCTTCAAGCAAAGCCGATGCGTGTAGGCGCGTCATGGATTTGGAGCCGTTGGGTTACGTAGTATTAAGTAACGTGACCGATGAGCGAAAAGCCGAACTCATCAATCCATTTGCCTCTCCCAAATTCATTTTATGCGGTGACGATTTCACAAAAGCACGCAACCGACGCACGAAGCAATAATTGTCCGAAAGTGTCCGAGGACAAATAACCGATTTACGGCAGTTTGTCCGAAAGTTTGTCCTAATCTGTCCGAATATGAGACCCAATTTTGCGGGTCTCATTTTTCGTATATACCTTTGCAGCGAAATTTCACAGCTAACGGCTGGCGCCAGCCATAATTTTAACTTTTAAACAAGTAATTATTATGGCAACAAAAATCAAATTCCCGGAATGGGGACGGACAGAGGACGGTACGGAAGTGCGGCTGTGTCCGTTAGAGAAAACAGACGGAAAACCTCTCTATTGCAGTCGAGACGGTGCGTTCTACTCGCGTCGGTTGCTACACGGAGAGTGGCGTTTCCGACGGATCATCGTGAACCAACGTCCACCACGAGACACACGGCTGTGTCACACGCGCTATCCTTCTGTGCGGCAGTATGGAAACGTCATGTGTCACACGGTCATGGCACTGACTTGGATTGGTCCGAGACCTGCCAGTTGCGAGTGCGACCATATCAACGGCAACATCTATGATTGGCGGGCGGAGAACCTGCAATGGGTGACACCGAAAGAGAACCGCAAGCGCGCAGTGATACTGCGGGCAAGGCGTATGGTGGCACGGCAGGACAATGATCCAAGCAAAGACCCGAAGAATATGTCTTCTGAAGAATTACTCCAATTGTTTAACATGTACAACGTAGCCGGGAAGAATTACTCCAATTGTTTAACATGTACAACGTAGCCGGTGACGTTTACGCCGGAGAATAATATGAACACAACGAATTTGAAAGAGTTGCGTGAGTTGCGCAATCAAGAGAAAGCTATTAAAGCACGTATTGACGAGATTTCTACCGAGGCGACCAACGAAGCCGTTGCGATCCTTGCGGAAAAGGGTTTGGAAAAAGGCGAGTTTGAGGTGGAAGGCGTTGGTAAGTTCCAACTCCAGCGTACAGAGGTTTTCGACTTTGCCGATTACCACAAGTACCAACAGGAACAGGCGGTAAAATGGCGCGAGAATGCCAAGGAGAAAGTCAAAGAGCAGAACTTAGTCAAGGCGCGTACCGCTGTGATGGCAGGGTATGTAAAGACGTTCGTGGAGCTATATCCGGATAAGGAGCCGGACGAGGTGAAACTGACGGTCAAGGTCGTTGAGTAAAAGACAAAAGAAAAAGAAGCAAAAAGAAAAAAGAAAATCGTAGTAGGGAGACTATCTGCATAGTATATACTCCCTCTGTAGTCTCCCTCTACTACTTTTTGAAAAATTATTTATGGAAGCCTTAGACGACATACTGAAGAAGCGCAGAAGTTGGGCGGTTATGCTTGGTTTGCTAAAACCGTACATAGCACCGCAAAACGAACGGATGCTACGACCTGCCGAGGAGCAATGGAACGCTATCCCACTCCAACGGCAACGGCAGATCTGGGTCACGCTGTGGGAGCAGAAATTGCGCGGTGTGGCTATCAAAGATCATCCGTACTACGCTATCAAAGATTGCGTGCCGATGCCTTATAATTGGAACGGCACCGAGCATATAAAAAGTATGATGGCAAACTTCAAGATGGTTAGTGCGAAGTACTATAATCGTTACGGCATTTACACCGTTCAAGCCGCTGAGGCATTCCAATTGACGGATGTTAAACCTCTTAATTTCAAACAATGAGCGCATATCCTTTATACGATGTTCCGTATTTGGTACGTGAGCCCAACGACTTCCGAATGTCGGCAAAACGGCATCAGATAG
>CADBVL010000110.1 GCA_902798015.1 uncultured Bacteroidales bacterium | reverse complement strand
AAACAATTAGAGTTAGACTCTCCCCTGGCGCAGATTGTGATTGGTGTGCGGCGTAGCGGTAAGTCCACTTTGTGTCACCTGTTCCTTAGCAAGCACAATATACACTATGCTTATATCAACTTTGATGATGAGCGCCTAAAGGAGTTTGATTCCGCAGATTTCGACACTATGCTTGTTGCTTTACAAATAATCTACGGTGAATATGATTATTTGTTCATGGATGAACCGCAGAATATTGATACATGGCATCTGTTTGTCAATCGTATGCTACGGATGCAGAAGCATATTTTCCTAACCGGTAGTAATGCTAAATTACTGTCCGGCGAGTTGGCTACGCACCTAACAGGCCGATATAATCAGGTGGTGCTTTATCCTCTGAGTTTCAAGGAGTATTTAGCACTGAAGAACATTCCGCGGGAGCCCCTACTCATAAAAGATAAAGCTGCTTTGCAGGTAGCGATGGAAGAGTATCTGCACCGCGGAGCCTTACCGGAGACGCTGCATCTGGTTCGTTGGCAGAATTACCTGAGAACACTGCATCAGTCTATCATAGAACGGGATATTATCCGACGTTTTCATGTCCGATTTCCTATGTTAATGCGTGACTTGGCAGCACACCTTGTGTCAAATTTCTGCCGCGAGTGCAACTATGCACAATTGGCAAAGCAGTTCGGCGCAAGCGATCAAACAATACGCACTTATATCGGCTATATGACGCAGGCGTACCTGTTTATACCTTTGCAGAAATTCTCCTATAAGAGCCGCGTTCGTCTGAGGAGCAGCAAACTATACCTCGTTGATGTTGGTTTTGCTTCGGCAATGAACGATATGACGGGAGATGATACGGGTTGGAAATTGGAGAACATTGTCTATCTGGAGCTACTGCGCCGCAGTTATCAGGTAGGCTATCAAATATATTTCTTCAGGGAGAACTATGAGATTGACTTCGTGCTTTGCAAAGGTAGAAAAGTTATAGAGCTTATCCAAGTTTGTTCTGAGTTACAGGAAGGCAAGACCGAACGTCGCGAATTACAAGCTTTGGTTAATGGAGCAACGCAATTCGGTTGCGAGCAATTAACCCTCGTCACTCTATCAGCCTCTCGAACCACAATCCATTCAGGGCATACCATTCATATTGTCAATGCGAAAGAATGGTTATAAAGTATCCACTATGTCATAGATCACTTTTTTCAACCATCCACACGGGTGGTTGTTTTTTATTATTCAAGAGCCAGCACTCCGGCTTTGAGGTGTTTTTGCTTGTTTTACTACTTTCGCCGGATTACCGGCAACAACACTATATGCCGGAACATCTTTAGTCACTACTGAATTGGCGGCAATCACTGCTCCATCGCCAATGGTTACATTCGGCAAGATAGTTGCCTTATCGCCTATCCAAACGTTGTTACCTATAATAACTGAACCTTTGCTTACAACAGGACGCATAATTGGATTTGTCTGCAACAATAGGTTTGCACGGGCGCGTCTGATGACCGTCCTGAGCGGCGTTTATCGGCGGCGCTTTTGACCATCTTATGAACGCGCATGCCAACCGATGCTAAGTCAATGCCAAGCAAATGTAAAGTTTATGCACAATAAAAGGGGCTCAAACCCCTCAAAATGTAAAGCAAATGTAAACCTAATGCCAAGCAAATGCACAATTCGTTTTTCACCCTATTTTCCGTAACTCGCTTATTTACAAGCCTTTTCAAAAATCAATGATGTACTTTTCGTTCTGTGCCCCATATAGGGTGTGCGGATTTTGCGTTTCACGGACTACTCGTTCTCCAGACGCAGTGAGGCTATTACGGGAGCGTATTTATTCATATCGGGTGCAAGGATACAAGAAAAAGGCGTTCAACGTTTGAGTTTGCCGTTTAGTTGCGGCATAAGTTCATTATATATATCTGCATATTGATGCACCCACCTCTGCCAGAACTGTTCGCGCAGCGGATCGGTTTCATCGAACAAATTCGTTAACGAATCCCTTTGCTTATCAAAAGATACCGTTATATTGTTCCAATCGCTGAAAGCCTTTGAGTAGGCGGCCATTTCCTCCAGATTGCGGGTATCATAGGACTTGCGGCGGTTAACAATCTTCAATAATTGCGCGCGTTCTTGCGCGAGAATGGAATCCATTTGGGCGCACATAGCTTCATAGCGTTTCTGCTTCTCCAATTGCGCACGTTCACGTTCTTCATAAGCGGCTATTTGCGCGTTCAGTTCATCAATACGCAGCTGCTCGGACTGGCGTTCTTGCCAGGAAATATAGAAAAGCGCGGCAGCCGCAGCCAAGAGAATAGCGGACAGGAGTACGGGCAAGAGGAACATGAGTCTGTTACGGCGGTTGAGGACTTTGCGCAAGGCGGATATGTTGGCAAAATGTCCTTGGGGACAGATGTCCGGGAAGAGGCGTTGCAGGGCCTCTATGTCTTTGCGCGGGTCGTTCGGAACGGATGTGATAGTAGCGTCCGTCGCCGACAGACCGAAATCGATCAGTTTGACGTTCGCACCATTCCGCGTGATAAGGATATTGTCCGGCTTTAGATCATGGTGGACGAGTTGCAGGCTATGGATGTATTCGAGCGCATCCATGAGTTGTGAGAACACCCGTTTCCGTGCGGCTTTGGACGGTTTGGTGCGTAGCCATTCGCCGAGCGTCAGACCGTCAATCCATTCCTGCACGATACACCGCCCTACTCCGTCTATTTCTTCCAGAGAATAGGTGGCGGCGATGTTTGGATGGACAAGCTGGATACCGAGTTGGAATTCCTGTTCTTGTTGTAACCGGTAGTCCGTCAGAGAGGCCGTTTCCGATGTTAGCCCTTTGAGCACAAAACGCCTGCCATACCGGGAGGCGGTATATATCTGTGTGCGCGAACGCGTTTGCGTGAGCGTAATGTCCCGCCATTCAGACGAGAAATCAGCAGGTACTATAAAACCGGACGAACTTGGACTATTTACCATTTTTCATTTACCATTTTATCATTTACCATTTACCAGTTTTACGGAGTTCAGTCCGTTTTTGGAGCCGGCGACATAGGAGACGCTCTCCTTTGTACTTGGTTCTTCGTCCCTTTGTAAATTATCCAGGTACATCGGTTTGCCAACGAGGAAACAAGTGGTTTCGAAGGTGTCCCCGACTTGCAGTTTGGAGTGTTCGGCTTCAACAACCGTAAAACGAGCATCGCCTTCGTAACGAAAGACACAACGTCTATTCGGCAGCCATGTCACTTCGATGCAATCGCCCTTTTGCAGGTCGCTTGCAGAAATGCCTTCGCCCTCAAAAGCGGCACTCTCAATGTCCGTGCGCGTGTTCAGTTCTGCAAGGTATGTCTCCCAGTCGTCATAACCGAGAAATTGAGCAAGCAGGCAGAGGGTAGTGCGACGCGTTGTATAGGCGCCCTCAATATAACCCCAGAGGCGTTTGAGGGTGGTAGGTGAGATATTCTCGTGCAGTCGCTCCCAAATAACACCCGACAGAAACTCAAAATCATAGGGTGTGCGGATTTTGCGTTTCACGGACTG
>CADBVL010000109.1 GCA_902798015.1 uncultured Bacteroidales bacterium | reverse complement strand
AAGAAGGCAGAGAAGGCAGCACAGCCCGCCACATTTGCCCCCCGTTATGGTGCCGCGCTCCGTCTGTTGCATAAATTAATGGGTATTACGTTAGGCGAGCCCGAAGAGGGCAAACAGCGCGTAACATTTTGGCAGCGCGTAGCAGACCCTTCACGTTCTTTGCCTTTTCGTCAAAACAACTCACATGCAATAGGGTTTTGGGCTCTGACTTCTCACGCTTGATTCCTGACTTCGAAAAAAAGAAATCATCCACCACATTATCTATCTTACCCCAGGTTTTCACTCGAAAGCCTTTGGCTTGCATAGCTTGTTGAAGTGGTGCACTAACGGTCAAAACCATCGACGCTTCTTGCGCTATGAATCGGTAAAAACTACGGCCACATGCTGACATCTTCATAAATCGTCCGTTCTCCGGCAGATATCCGCTCCAATGCTCTATAATAACATACGGTATACCATACCTTTTCTTCAACCATAATGCCAGCAAACCTTGTTTCTGAATCACATTCAACTGCACCACATCCGGCATCCACCCTTCCCCTTGAAGAGCCTTCCATTGATGCCATGTATCCGACCAACGCTGCGAATAAATTACGCGCACGTCAACGCCTTGCGCACGAACGGCCTCTACGTGCTTCTGCACAAAGAGACCTTCCATCGCGTCGCGCTCAGACGGGTACCAAGGTGTGAGAAAAAGAATTTTCAATCTTCAATCTTCAATTTTCAATCTTCAATGCATTCCCCACTCTCTGATCTTCTGCAACCAGATAGCGATACGGAAGAGCGGTTTGTAGAATTTTTCCACAGAATAATAAATCGTAGGCGTAGAACCGAACTGCTTGTAATGTTTCGCTGTTCCACGATCCATCGAACCCTCGAAATCAAAATGAACATGCTTCTCGCGCGCCAGCTTCATGGCTTCCAGCGCCAATAAAGCACCTGCTCCCGATTCACTGAACGCCGGATCGTAACACGGGATCAGATAGTACATATTATGCTTGTCCCATACCAGAAAAGCCGCAGCATAAGGATGACCGTCCGCATTGCAAATACTCAGTATCTCGCTTTGACCGAGGCGACGAGCCTTGCGCTCCAACACCATCAGAAACTCTCGCGAATAACTGATCTTACGCTTGCGCGCCTGCATACAATGCACATGGAATCGGTAAAAATCCTCCGGATCCATCTTGCGCTCCGCGTGAAGACTCAGAGATTTCTGTAACTGACGACGTTTGTTCTTACTGAACGATGCTATCAAAGCATCCAGATCGCTCAGATCATCTACTCGGTACGTGATCCGCTCATGCGTCTTGTAACCCAACGCACGCATCGCGTCTACACACAGGCTACCCGGCAGATACTGCTGGTAATAATAAGCCAAATTCAAAGTATTTAACTTCTCCGAGATCTGACGGCATACTTCAGCGGTCCGCCATTTGTCTCCCGTTATCTCCGCCGTTACCCAGATTCCGCCTATCTGCGTCTGCTGAGGCATCACTATATATTTATACCATGCGCGCTTGCGCAATAGATATGGCATCGCACCGAGGATATTTCCTTCCTCGTCTTCCGCAAACAGTACATCCCACTCCTTACCCGCGCAGACGGCGTCCATCCACCACGGCATCATCATGATTGGCACGTACTCTTGCTGCTCAACCCACTCAATATAGCGTTCCTTGTTGGTCATTAGAATATATCGTTAAAGAATCCTCTTTTCTCCTGTGCCTCCGGCTCTTGTACCTGAGCCTCGTCATTCATTTCCTCTACAGGCTGATTTCTGACTTCTGAATTCTGATTCCGATATTGCTCCGGACGATACAGGATCTGTACGTTCTCCGCTATCACCTCGGTCTTACGACGAATCTGACCGTCTTTCTCCCAGGAACGGGTTTTCAACTTACCCTCGATATACAATTTCATGCTCTTGCGCACATTCTGCTGAGCCCACTCCGCCAAATTGCGCCACAGCACAATAGAGTGCCATTCCGTCACATCCGGCACTTGCGTTCCGTTCTGCATCGTGTAACCACGCTCCGTGGTCGCTAAATTAAAGGTGGCAATTGCTACGCCTCTGTCCAAGTAACGTACTTCAGGGTCTGCGCCTACGTTACCAATCAAAATCACTTTGTTTACGCTTGACATAAGATTAAATGAATTGTTTGTTGTTAGTAATGCGTTCGTTCAAAAATTTTTGCGCTGCAAAAATAGTAAAAAAAAATGACGTGTGCAAATTTAACGTCATTTTTTTTCTATTAACTCGCTATTCTGCGCTTATAAACGATGAAAAGCAATGCGAATAGCAGTAGTATCAGCGGCTCGCCTACCGG
>CADBVL010000108.1 GCA_902798015.1 uncultured Bacteroidales bacterium | reverse complement strand
GCATTGAATGCGGGGTAATAGACATACTATAGGCGCGCCCTATCTTTTTCTCTCCTTGCCAGAAGCCTCGCACTACCGAAAGGATGCTCGTCGGCATCGGCTTTGTGACATGCCAGATGGCATGCAGATGATCGGGCATGAGGCAATAGCTCACGATGCGTATCTCCGGGCGGCGTTTGGGCAAATCGAGCATATGCCCCAGCACTTGCCTCCCCAGATCCGACCATTCCACCCTCGCTTGCTTGGGGTCGTTATCAGGAATCACCAGCGTGCCAAGCACCGGCTGACGGCTTGTGACCGTCAGTGTGACATGATAGATCCCGATTCCCCGCCATGCGGTTCCCGGTTCTTGCCATTGCCATGTATCCTGCTTATCTGCCATCGTTTGTCTTTTCCCCTGCATTTTATGTGTCCTGTATGTTCATTTTCCCGGCATTTCATGCCGGTCGTATGTTCATTTCCCCTGCATTTGATGCCGGTCGTATGTTCATTTCCCCTGCATTTGATGCCGGTCGTATGTTTATTTTTCCCGCATTTCATGCGGGGCGTATGTTCATTTTCCCGCATTTTATGCGGGTATCATACTTCTATCTCTCCTTTCATTAACTTAGGCAACAACGTATCGCGGAGGGTTGCTAGGCGTTTATTCTCAGCCAAATTCTGCAATATAGAAGTAAAATATGGTAGCACTATTTCTCCAAATTCCACTACTGTATTATTGTCTGGAGTGAGAATATTAATATTATCTATATCCGATTTATTAATACCCGGAATGGCTGCTTTTCCTCCCTGTGCATTCAAATAATTCATTACCTCTGGGGTTTGGAAATAGAAGTAACAAAATATATTATAAGCCTTGCTCGGGAAATCCAGTTTCAAAACATGCTCATTGATGTAGCATTCTTCAAAAGGATAACCTTCTCCATAGATAGTAAAATTAGGTATAAAATATCCTGGCTTCCCACCATCTTTATATATTAGCAACTCATAGCCATTTATCTTGCCCGATTTCATAGACCGAGCGTAATCCTCGGTAATGTACTTTGTTTTGGAAAAGTCATACGTGCCCATACCCTTTATATGTTCAGCTCCTATACTCGGCACCCCTGATTCTACAGCTCCTCCTTTAGGACGTCTTCCTGTTTCTAATACATGGGGAATGTTTGATATGTCATCGAATTTCCAATCCTCGGGCATAGTGCCGCCGAATGGTTCAAAGTCCACGAACCAAGATTTGAAAAGGGCTTGGGCTTGGGCTTGGGCTTCCAAATTGCGGTTGATGCGATTGTTGTTCTCTATCTTATCATCCAAAGAAGAAAGAATAGCAACAACTTTGTCTTGTGTTGCTCTATCTGGCAATAACACAGATACATTCGCCATTTCGCTGTAGGTAATTTGCGGGAATGTGCCAGATCTCGATTCTGCTAGCATCTGTAGTTTCTCTAATGTATCTTCACTTTTGAGTATATGATATAGGAAAAGCGGATTTACATTTGGTTTAGCTCGTAGAACCATCAATTTAGTAGAAGCGATATATTCTATTGCATCAAAATCCACATAAGCAAAACGCTTATTAGCAGGACGTATCTCGCTATATAGTATATCATCTCTCTTAAATGTTTTCTTAAATTGTCCTTTTAAGTCTTTATTGGGTACTCTTTCTCTATTCAGGAATTTTCCATCTAAAACATCAGAAGTATTTATGAGTACAACCATATCTGCTCCGCGTGAATAGGTTGCAGATATAGAATCACACATATCACATATATTAACCGTTTTCCACTCCATATTATTTGTATGTTCGTTATAGGCGAATTATATTCGCCGCTTTTCTCCTTTCTCATCCAATCTTATAACCGATAGAGGCTAATTGTTTTCTGATCTCCGCTTCGAGGGCATGACCTTTGTCGAAGAGTTCGGAGAGCTCGCCCGTGAGGCGGGTCATCTTCTCTGCAAAAGGTTCACCATCATCCTCTTGCTCCGCAATGCCTACATAACGCCCTGGCGTGAGGATATAATCCTGTTCGCCAATCTTATCCAGCGAAGCAACCGCACAGAAGCCTTTCTCATCTTGCAGCGTGCCTGCCTCAAACTGACGGAAAGTGTCTGCGATACGGAGGATGTCTTCCTCGGTCAGTTCACGCAGTTTGCGCGTAACCATCGTACCCATATTACGGGCATCGACAAAGAGCACTTTGCCTTTCTGCTTCTTATCGCGGTTCAGGAACCACAAGCTAACAGGAATGCCGGTTGAATAGAAGAGCTGGTTTGCGCCGTTAGCCAGCACCAAACCGATCTTGCCGTCAGGCGAGAGGTGGTGGATCATGTGCTGAATCCATGCAAAGTTGGCATTGCCTGCGGGCGGAATACCATATTTCCAGCGGACATCTTCGAGCAAGGACGCTTGCCCCCAATCGGAGAGGTTGAACGGCGGGTTCGCCATGATATAATCCGCTTTGAGCGTCGGGTGTTGGTCATCAAAGAAGGTGTCAGCATAGCTCTTGCCAAGGTCTGCTTCCAATCCACGGATAGCGATATTCATGTGCGCCATCTTCCATGTGGACGGGTTGGCTTCCTGACCGTAGATAGAGATATTACGTACCTCTTTCTGATGGCTGCGGATGAATTTGGCAGATTGTACAAACATACCTCCCGAACCACAGCAGGGGTCATAGATACGGCCGCTATAGGGCTGCAGCACTTCAACGATGGTGCGTACGATACAGGACGGTGTATAGAACTCGCCTGCATTCTTGCCTTCCATGCTCGCAAACTTCTGCAAGCAGTATTCATACGTACGTCCGAGTAGGTCACGTTCGTCACCGGCTCCGTGCATCTGTATATTCGTGAACAAATCTACCACATCACCCAGACGACGTTTGTCCAATTCGGGACGCGCGAAGTTCTTCGGCAGAATACCTTTCAGCCTCGGATTCTCCTGCTCGATCAGCCGTAGCGCATTGTCGATAGTCACACCGATAGACGGTTGGTGTGCATCGGCAGAGATAACCGACCAACGTGCCTCCTTCGGAACGAAGAAGACATTCTCCGCCATGTACTCGTCTTTATCCTCAGGATCAGCCAGCGGCTCTTGTACAAGTGCCGCATACTTACAACATTATGGACGGTTTGGAGGATTATGCCGGGAAAGCCTTTTACAGCCGTGACTTGCCGGTGAATCCTTCAATGAAAGGACAGCGTCTGCGTGTGCACTTCAACGCTGTGTATCATGA
>CADBVL010000107.1 GCA_902798015.1 uncultured Bacteroidales bacterium | reverse complement strand
TAAGATGTCGTTTGTTACCAACCCCATAGGAATCATAGGTGAAGCAGAAGCCGCCAAGATGCTGGAAGCAAAAGGATACAAAATCCTTGAGCATAACTGGCGCATGGGACATCTGGAAGTGGATCTGATAGCAGAGAGCAAGGAAGAGATTGTGTTTGTAGAAGTAAAGGCGCGCACCAGTATCCTGAATGGTAAGATGCCGGAAGAAAATGTAGACGAGACGAAAAGAAGGAGGGTAGTAGCTGCCGCAAACGCATATATCAAACATCACAAAATTGAGAAGAAACCACGCTTTGATGTCATTGGTCTATTGGTCAATCGAGCCACCAATGAAATTACATATCGATGCCATGTGGAGGATGCTTTTCACCCGACAGCAAGGACGATATATGCCGGTAGTTTCAGCGGTCAGTTTAGATGGCATCATCGCGGTCACACGATCGGAAGAAAGAAATAATGAATACGGATTTTACATATGATGTAATAGTCGTCGGTGCAGGACACGCCGGATGCGAGGCAGCAAGTGCTGCAGCACGCATGGGCAGTAAGACGCTACTGATCACTATGGACATGAATAAGATTGCGCAGATGAGTTGCAATCCGGCTGTAGGCGGCATAGCCAAAGGTCAAATTGTACGTGAGATTGATGCCTTGGGCGGTCAGATGGGTATAGTTACCGACAAAAGCGCTATCCAGTTCCGCATGCTCAATCAGAGTAAAGGAGCAGCCATGTGGAGTCCGCGCAGTCAGAGCGACCGAAAGCGATTCATTGAAGAATGGATTAAGGTGCTTAGTCACACCGATAATCTTTACATTTGGCAGGATATTGTCGTGAGTCTTATTATCAAAGATAATAAGGTATGCGGCGTAAAAACGATGTTGGGCATTGAGATGAATGCACAAGCCGTGGTGCTCACCAACGGTACATTCTTAAACGGATTGATGCATTGCGGTAAGACGCAGGTAAAGGGCGGACGTATATCAGAGCCTGCTTCATATGGAATCACAGAACAACTGGTAGAACTGGGATTCAAAGCAGATAGGATGAAAACCGGAACACCGGCTCGCATTGATGCACGTTCTATTCATTTCGATCAGATGACACGGCAGGATGGCGATAATGATTGGCATCAGTTCAGCTACCTGAATACGGTTCATAGAGAACTCAAACAGATGCCTTGCTGGATCACCTACACCAACCCCAAAACGCATGAGGCGCTGCGCGCAGGACTGAAAGATTCGCCCCTTTTCAACGGACAAATCCAGAGTATAGGCCCTCGTTATTGCCCAAGTATAGAAACCAAGATTGTGACTTTTGCCAACACAGATGCCCATCAAATCTTCTTGGAACCGGAAGGCGTGGATAGTAATGAATACTATGTGAACGGATTTTCCAGTAGCCTACCCTGGCAAGTACAGCTAGCAGGGCTAAAGACCATAAAGGGACTGGAAGATGTGGTGCTATACAGACCGGGTTATGCCATCGAGTATGACTTCTTTGATCCTACACAGCTGCATCATACCTTAGAGACAAAACAGATTAGAAATCTGTTTTTTGCCGGTCAGATCAATGGAACCACAGGTTATGAAGAGGCTGCCGGTCAAGGCTTGGTTGCCGGAGTTAATGCGCACATCAACGTACATGGAGGCACGCCCTTCTCCATGGGTAGAGACGAAAGTTATATCGGCGTGCTGATCGATGACTTGGTTAATAAAGGGGTGGACGAACCCTACCGGATGTTCACCTCCAGAGCAGAATACCGTATTCTGTTACGACAGGACAATGCAGACGAGCGACTCACTCAACGCAGTTACGAGATGGGGTTAGCAAATAGAGATCGATATGACCTGCTTCGCCAAAAACAAACAGCTTGCGCCGAGTTCATCGAGTATATGCAAAACACGATCGTACACAAAGGAGAAGTGGATGGTTGGTTAGAACAGATAGGTAGCACGGCTTTGCATGAGGGTTGTAAGATCAGCGATCTCATCCTGCGCCCTCAGGTGAATATCAAAGCATTGGCAAAAACACTTCCCGCATTGAAGAACAAAATAGAGAATTTGTCCGATGAGATCATTGAGAGTTGCGAGATACAAATCAAGTACGCCGGATATATCAAGCGAGAGAAGATGGAAGCAGCCAAACTGCAACGCTTAGATCAAATACGTATTTCGGATGCGTTTAATTATGATGAAGTACAAAGTCTAAGCACCGAAGCGCGACAAAAACTATCAGCCATCCACCCTCAATCAATCGCAGAAGCAAGCCGCATACCCGGAGTTAGCCCAAACGATATTAGCGTTTTGCTTCTACTGTTAGGACGCTGAATAATGTTCCACGTGAAACAATATAAATAACAAAGAAAGTATAAATATCATAAAATATGAC
>CADBVL010000106.1 GCA_902798015.1 uncultured Bacteroidales bacterium | reverse complement strand
AGGTCGAGGTCAATCGTCGGCTTGAGGACATGCTCGCCGTCGGAAGCCAACGCGAGACGGCTGCCCTTAAACCGGTTATCCGAATAGAGCGACCAATGTTTGTCGATACGTCCGTCGATACGCAAGCCCAACTGCCAGTTAGCCCGGTCATAAACAGTTGTATTCGTTCCGGCATTGATAGCATTGATCTCTTCGCAGGGATAAGCAAAGAGATAGCCCACTTTCTCGTGCTCAAACGCATTCCAGAAATAATAGTCACCATGGAGGTTGATGCGCACGATATCGCGATAGTGATAGTTCAGTTGCCCGCCTATCTTTCCGCAGCCGTAGTCGCTGTATGTATAGGCGAAATCGCCGGACATCATAGCGACCGTATTTCCATTCTTGAGCGGATAAATCGTCGAACCCTGCTCTGTATTGGCAATTAGCGTCATGTTATCATACTGGAGTGCATAACCGCCGTGTATCTCGAGCAGCAGGTCACTGTGAGGACGGATATGGAATCCCAGTTCGGCATCGACCGGCGTATAACTCGCAGCATGGTGAGAGACGACACCCGGGTGAATAAGACGGTAACGGTTCGACTCCATATAGCTCTCCAAACTACCCAAACCATGACTGCCCGTCACATCGGCGTAGAGCGTGAGCCATTGTTTGGCTATCTGTGCCTCAAGATTGATATGGGGCGAAGGAGCAAACGTCAGGTTTTTGATGCCAGACAGGCTGTTCTGTCCGCGACCGATGTTCATATCCAGATTGACTCCTACATGGAGACGAATGCGGTTTCCTTCGTACGCATAGTATGGCTCAAAGCGGATGTTATGACGACTGTTGTACAGCGAGTCATCAATAGCCTGGGACAAAGAACCCAACTGCAGGAAGTTATTTTGCACATACGCTTTCGCTCCCACGTGATGGGCTTCGCTATGCCAGTCAAACGAGGCGTGAGTACGCACTTGATGCTCCGTCACCGCACCGGGTTTGGAGAAGAGGTTATAACCGGTCTGAACCTTATACTGGACATCCTGCTTGGCGTTCGCTTTAATACCGACAAACACCTCCGCCGTCCAAAGGGACGTCTTGTCCATATCGGTTATCGTGTGCGGCGTGGGATACGCCATATCGTTCTTGGTCCACAACCCGAAACTGCGTGCTACGCCGTCCGCGGCAGACGAACCGGCATAATCGTAGAAATGGCCATACTTATGATAGTAAATATTCCCCCCGTTCACTCCGAAATAGAGATTGCAGGTCGAGAAAGTATGCGTGAAATTCATTCCTAACTTACTCTTGCTCAGCGTCGCAAGTCCCCACTCCGCCTTATGGTGGGCATAGATATCGAGAACGGAGTTCTTGCCGTCATCATGGCGATAACCGAAGTCGAACAGCGTATTAGGGTGTCCTAAACCCGCACGGATATATCCATGGAAGGGTTGCGCAGCCGCAAAACGCGTCGGTTGGGACAGCAGGGGATGGAAAGCGGACGAAGGAGTCACCTCCGCCGTATAATCGGAGTACTCCACCGGCGCCGGTTCGATGGTCGTTTCCACCACCGCGGGTTTGGTTGAAACCTTACCTGCCGCCTGGATGACGGGTTGGAAGTCCCGCTCCACGGTTACCGAACGGTTAAGCGCACTGTCGTTCTGCGCATATATAGGACAAAGGTAGAAGGACAATAGACACAGGACTAAAATGAGTCGTCCTATGGTCTTTTGTCTTTCAGCGTAGCGGTCTATATTATTCCTCTTCATCGTTTTCCTCCTTTGTTACAGGTTTCTCTAATGCATCGAGTTGGGCAAGCCGTGCGCTGATAAGCGCGGGTATATCATCGCCGGTAGCGGTGTAGTTCTGCTGCAGAACCAGCAGGTACTGCCGTGCCTGGAACAGTTCGCCCCGCTCGCGGTTGATATCGCTGAGCAGTACCAACGCACGCGCCAGCCAATACTGCTGCTGTGTATTCATCCGGGTGAAGGACATTACCTCTTCTTCCGCGGCATCGAGGTCTTTAGCCTCGAAATAACTCTGCGCGAGCAGATATTTCGCCTCAGCTCCCTGCGCTGTGCGCACTTCTTGGGCCAGGACCTTCAAGTCCGGTTGCGCTTTGCTCCATTGTTTCATGGCGACATAGGCTTTCGCACGGCCGTAAAGTGCTTCGTTTTTCGTCTCTTCGCTTACGGGCGTGTCGCTCAATATCTGCTCGGCTATGTCAATCACAGCCTGATGACGACCGAGAGCCTGCGAGCAGCGAAGGATACCCAGTCGGGCCACCGTCAGGTTCTCTCGCGTCGAAGCCAACGAGTGCATGCGATAGAAAGCCTCCAGCGCACAAGCATAATCGCCTTTGTCATAGCATAGTTCCGCTACGCGGGTAGCCGCTTCCTCCTGATAGGGGTTAGCACTCATCTCCGCCAACACGCGGTATTGGGCGAGCGCATCGTCGTTCTTGCCAAGGCGATAGTAAGAG
>CADBVL010000105.1 GCA_902798015.1 uncultured Bacteroidales bacterium | reverse complement strand
GTTAATGTGAGTTGGACGCGCTCCAACTCTTTCTTCAAAACCTTTCATCCTAAACTAATATGATATCGAATAGAACCATAGAATCAGTCCGTATGCAGGTGATGGTCAAAGACGTTGTCTCTGACTATGCTACCTTGCATCCGTCAGGCAGCAGTCTTAAATGCTGTTGCCCATTACACAATGAGAAAACACCATCTTTCCACATACATCCCGCGCGCAACACATGGCATTGCTTCGGTTGCGGCGAAGGCGGTGATGCTATTGCTTTCATCCAGAAGAAAGAAGGTTTGGACTTTCCGGATGCCGTGCGCTATTTAGCTAATAAATTCCATATTCCTATAGAAGAAGATACGCGTGAGCGTACACCGGAGGAACAAGAAGAATCCAAACTGCGCGAAGCGATGGAAGCCACTTATGTCCATGTGCAGAAGTATTATGTAGCCAATATTCATAATACCGATGACCATGCACGTGCAGCTTACAACTATGCCGTCAATCGGTGGGGCAAGGACTTCGTCGAAGAAGCCGGTATAGGCTTCGCATACGATTCGTGGGATGGTCTTATCACTTATGCGAAGAGCCATGCCCTATCTGATGAACTACTCAAGCAGATGGGACTCATTGCACACTCGGATAAGAATCGTAGCGACTATGATTTCTTCCGTTTCCGCATCATGATTCCCATCCGCAACCGCTACAACCGCATCATCGGCTATACTGGTCGCACAATCTCGGACGATGAGAAAACACCCAAGTACCTCAACTCTGCTAATAGCCTCATCTATCAGAAGAGTCAGTCTGTTTTCGGTATAGAATTAGCCGCCAATGCTGCCACTAAAGAAGGCGCTTTTGTCCTCGTTGAAGGTGCGCCTGATGTGCTGCGTCTGCAGTCCATCGGCATCCTCAATGCGGTCGCTTCGTTGGGCTCGGATTGGACAGATGAGCAGTTCAAAGTGCTGCAAAGGAATGCTACCAAACTGATCTTCATGCCCGATGCGGACTGCCCGAAAGTGGGCACTCCGTACGGAACCGGCATTCAGAAGGTCATGAAATCTGCTGTCCAAGCCTGGAACCTCGGTTTTGACGTGAGCGTCAAGGAGATTCCGCTTGGTCAAGAAGGTCGTAAGCAGGATCCGGATTCGTTCTGCAAATCGCGCCTGCTCTACGACGATCTTGAGACGCAGGATTTCCCCGTTTGGTATGCCCAGAAGCTCATTCAGACGCAAGGCCTCTCGCCCACGGAGATTGTGGACAAAGTGGCATTTCTATTAGGTCGCCTGGAGCGTGAGTATGAGGTGGACCGGTACATCAATCTGCTTCACGATGTCATCCAAGGTAAGTCCATGTGGCGCAAGGCGATTCATGCGGCACAACAGAACCGCCGCGAGGAGTCACTTCGCTGCAACGATCAGAACTCGCATTACCTCGACCTCTTCGAGAAATACGGCTTTCAAACCAGAGGTAATGCGTATATCTCCATCGGTGCGAATGGCAAGATTTTCCAATGGTCGAACTTCCTCCTTCGTCCGCTGTTCCATATCTCTGATGGCGGTTCCAATGCGCTTCGTCTATTCGAGATTGAGAACGAAGATGGCGAGAAACGTATCATCGAGTTCAAGGCGGAAGATCTGGTCAGTTTGAGCCGTTTCAAGCAGAAAATCGAGTCCATCGGCAACTATATCTGGTTGGCGAAAGAGGAACAGCTGACACGCCTCAAACAGTTCCTATATAAAGCCACCGAAACGGCAGAACCCATTACCCAACTCGGTTGGCAGGATCATGGATTCTTTGCCTTCGGAAACGGTATTTTCGATGGTCGCACATGGCACAAAGTGGATGATTTCGGTATCGTGCGCTTGGGTGACCAAGGCAACTTCTACCTGCCGGCATTCTCCTCGATCTACGAGAAGCAGAAATCGCTCTACCAGTTCGAGCGGAGTTTCGTCCACTACGGATTAGGGAAGGTCACGTTACGCACATACGCAGAGCAACTGATAGACGTTTTCGGCGACAACGCCAAAATCGGACTATCATTCCTGCTGGCTACCTTGTTTCGCGACGTAGTCACGGCGCAAACCAAGTCGTTCCCCATCCTCAATCTGTTTGGTCCGAAAGGCTCCGGTAAGTCCGAACTCGGTCACTCGCTCATGTCGTTCTTCATTATCGAGAACACACCGCCGAATATCCAGAACTCGACCCTTCCTGCCCTTGCTGATGCTGTGGCGCAATGTGCCAATGCCCTCGTGCATATCGATGAGTTCAAGAACACCATCGACATCGACAAACGGGAGTTTCTCAAAGGTCTCTGGGATGGCACTGGCCGCAACCGCATGAATATGGACAAGGACAAGAAACGTGAGGTGACGCGCGTTAACTCCGGCATTATCCTCTCCGGTCAGGAGATGGCTACAGCCGACATTGCCCTTTTCTCACGATTCATCTTCTTGCGCTATGATAAGTCCGAGTTCACACCCGAATCCAAGATGAAGTTCCAGCGTCTCAAAGAGCTTCGTAAG
>CADBVL010000104.1 GCA_902798015.1 uncultured Bacteroidales bacterium | reverse complement strand
AGTCGATAACAACGGCAGTGCCGGAAATGGAAATCATGATCATGCTGTTAGCCTGTCCCATCGTTTCATAGCCAAAGCTAACGCCCACGATGGCATTGGCGCCCAGTTTCTCGGCGCGCTCGCGCATTTCTTTCTGCGCGGTCTCGCGTCCTTCGAGCATAGCCTTTTCGTAACTGTCGGTACGTCCTCCGAAGAAATCACGCAGCGACGCGCCAAAGTCCTTCAGGAAATTCATTCCGAAGATAACCTCTCCGGAAACAAGACCTTTGTACTCCTTAATGGTGTGACCTTCAATGGTCGGTGTAGTGGTAACTATCATATCTTTAATCTTTAATATTCATTACTCGTTTTGCGTCCCGTAAAATTGTCTCATGGTCGAAAGCCAACTTAGGCAGCGCATTCAGCGGCCACCATTGTGCAGCAGCGGCATCGTCTGAGGCGGTCGCTTCCGGCATGGTCGTCATGGCGGCATAAGCTGCCGTGATGACGCGTCCACGCGGATCACGCTCCACGTCGGAATAGATACCCACCAACTGCATGCCGGTCAGCACAATGCCGGTCTCTTCCTCCAGTTCACGCTCGGCACAACGAGCTACCGTCTCATCCATATTGAGGAAGCCACCGGGGAATGCCCAATAGCCTTTGTACGGGTCGTTGCCGCGTTGGATAAGCAGCACGTACATCTGACCATCTTTCTCTGCAAATAGCACGGCATCTGCTGTCACCGATGCACGCGGATATTGGTAGGCATATAGCCCGTCTTCTGTTAGTTTATAGTCTTTCATGCTCTTATTATCTCCTTAAATGCGCGGTAGTTGCTGTCGTCGTTCGGACGGCAATAGACCGCAAACTCAATCGTTCGGAAATGATGGCTGAACTCCGCCAGTACATCGTTGTATGCACGAGCCACCACTTGCGGGTCGTTCTGGAAGGCTCCGCAACCAAACGCGCCCAATATTAGCACATCTGCTTCGTTCTGCGCAGCCACCGTTAAGATACGACGTGCACGTTGCTTGTGCAGTTGGTACAACTCGTCCTTGCTGATACGTTTGGCATCGCCATCGCCCGGATTATAGGGATTAGCCGGTTGCTCACGGAGGTTCGGTGCCGCACAAGTGATGACATCTACTGCAAACGGATCCACCAACGGCCGATAGTCATCGTCTTTTAGCACTTGCACGTCGGGCGTGAAGATGATATCATCGTTATGCAACGGATTGCCGGAACGACGATGCGGCGTGTAGAACCCATCCCACATGGCGCGCGTGTTCAGGCAGTTGTATAAGGTGGAGCAACGGCACAGACATTCCTCTTGCGCAGATGAACCATGCGTCACACCTCCGCCGGGATTAGTTGCCGAAGCGAAATTCAGCACGCACACATGTTGCTCCATGTATTGAGCTGCTGCTTCAAAGGAACGGTTCTTCGTCACAAGGACTTGTGCCTTCTCGTCGAACCTTGGTGCCGGAATGTCCAACGATTCCTTTTCGAGAATCAGCTTCTGCGCGGCGATGGATTGCTGCTGCGCTTTGTGCACTTCAAAGTCACCATTGATACGCTCCAACGTATCATCAAAAACCGATATAAGATAAGTTCGTCTATCCATGATTTTGATAATCGATACTTTTGACTTTTTACCTTTCTAAATCACTTCTGCCAATCAATTTTACGGATAAAAACAGAATGGAAATTACTCTTATTTTTGGCCACAGGTGGTCAAAATATAGTCGATACGGCCAAAAATAATAAGCTACAAAAACAGATTTTTTAGTGTTATATTGTTGTAAATAAGTTGATTATAGTACTCATTGTGTTTTGCTGAATTGTTTGTAATAAGGATAGGGATGATGCTTTTCTTTGGCAAAGCGGCAGATAGCTCATTCCTTCGTTTTTGGAGTTTCTCTGCCTCTGTTTTTGAAAGCGCATAAGCATCACGGGTGTATTTCATCTCACAGAGATTAGCAATGTCATCAGCGCGATCTATCACCATATCCATTTGGACCGAAGAAGTTTGTAGCGCGTATGTTTTGGTCCCCACTCCGGAGATGCCCAGAGCATGCTGAATCTGATGAATATGGGCAAAACACAGGCGTTCAAAACTCAGTCCGAGCCACGTGTTGTACTTATTCGATGCCTGAAGATGCATCCACATATTTCTGTCGAACGTAGATTTCTCGCCTCCAAATTGCAAGTAGAATAGTGTAAAGAAATCTATCAATTGGTATATATGCGTTCGCCCGCTGATAGGCAGATATTTACGAATAAAACCGCATTGCTCCAACTCTTCCAAACGACGCGTAAAACCACCGCCTGTTTTCAGTTTGAGCAATTCTGTCAATTCCGAACGAGTATATCCGCTTTTCTTTTTGCATAGTTGTGTGATGATTTTGATATATTCGTCTGCTTTTTTGAATAGAGATGAGTACAGATTATTGAACTCATCGGCCAACAAGGCAGACTCATCGAAGTTGCAAATAGGCTTTCGTGTCCTTTAGCACGAATGGCATCAGATGCAATTTGCAGGTCAATCGGTTGTGTAAGCCACCTTTGTCGTTTATAACATGCTTTACCATCCATGAAGCTGCGCTTCCACAAATAATGAACAACAGGTTGGATTGCATCATCGCCCAACTATTCCAAAATAGGTCTAATGCCTGCTTGAACTCGCATTTCTGCGTGTCCATCCATGGCACCTCGTCCAAGAATACCACCTTGCGACGCTGACGAGAACGTGTGATGATGATCTTAAGAGCATCAAAAGCCTCAAACCAGTCTTTGGGATGAATCGTATGACCACTATACTCAGAGAGCATCTTGCCGAAGTTGGTCAACTGCTGTTTACGAGTGCCTTTGGCTAAGCCAGTGCAATAAAACGTGAATTTGTCATCGAAGAAACTGCGCACAAGAAAAGTCTTTCCCACACGACGTCTGCCATATAACACAACAAACTC
>CADBVL010000103.1 GCA_902798015.1 uncultured Bacteroidales bacterium | reverse complement strand
GCAAGGGCACTACCAACGAACGTGTGATGCATACTCTGCGCGGACCGAAAGGCACCGAGGTCAAACTCGGCATCTTGCGTACCGGCACGCCCGAACTGCTCAGTTTCACTATCGTACGCGGCGACATACCCGTTCACTCTGTGGATGCATCGTTCATCATAGAGGCGAAGACAAAGAAGATAGGTATTATCCGTGTAAACAAGTTCGGTGAGACGACGTACAAAGAGTTCATCTCCGCCCTGGCAGAACTGCGTTCGCAAGGCGCAACGGAGTATATTGTTGACCTGCGCGAGAACAGCGGCGGCTACCTCGACCAGGCAGTGAAGATGGCTAACGAGTTCCTGCAAGCCGGCGACCTGATCGTCTATTCCGAAGGTCGCGCTTATCCCCGCTACGAGGCACGCGCCAATGGTGGCGGGCGGTTCAAGGAGGTGCCGCTGGTGGTGCTGATCGACAATTTCTCTGCGTCAGCTTCGGAGATCTTTGCCGGTGCCATGCAGGACAACGATCGCGCCACGATCATCGGTCGCCGCTCGTTCGGCAAAGGATTGGTACAACAGCAGTTCCCGTTTGCCGACGGCAGTGCGGTACGATTGACCGTAGCCCGTTACTACACACCGTCAGGACGCTGCATACAGAAGCCCTACACCCTGGGTGACAAAGATACGTACCTGCAGGATTTGGAGGATCGCTTCGAGCATGGCGAGTTCTTCTCGGCGGACAGCATACATTTTGCCGACACTACCACCTACCGCACCAAGAAAGGGCGCATCGTATATGGCGGAGGAGGAATCATGCCGGATATCTTTGTAGGCCGAGACACAACGCAGAACAGTCCGTACTTCAACATCGTCAGCAACCGCGCGTACACCTATCAGTTTGCGTACCGCTATGCCGACAACCATCGCAAGCAACTGGCTAAATATACCCGCTGGCAGGATCTGGAGAAGCACCTGCTGGCTGCCAACTGGGTGCCCGAGTTCGTGAAGTTCTGTCAGGATAAAGGCGTTGAGCCCAACCAAGCCGAACTCGCCAAGTCACGTAAGATGCTTGTCCGGATTGTGAACGCGTATATCGTGCGAGACATCATGGGTGACGCAGGGTTCTTCCCATTGTTTGAACGCGATGATGATATCACCATTCGCGCCATCGAACAACTGACCAAGTAGAAAAAAATTGCATGTCAGTATTGTCAATCCGGTCACCTCGCGCGGATGTGAGGGCGCGCACGCACTTTACCAGCAGTGCACCCACTTTGCGGCGGACACAGTAAGTGTTTTCCGCCCAAGTGCGAGCCATGCGCATATATAGATAGTCGCGCTGATGTTGTTTAGTAATCTTTTCTGTTCGTTTATCAATTACCGGTTTTGATATATTCGAGTGCTCTCTCAAGCTGTGTATCCTGACCGTTTAATAAATACTTGGCGGTATCCAAGGTAACCTCAATGTCCGGGGTAATACCGACACCTTCCAGGATTTTATTCTCTTCACCGTACAAAGAGATATTTCTCGGACAATAAACATATACCGGCGTGACGTTCTCCACTCCGAAACAACCGCTGTAGTCGAGGCTGTAGTAGGTGGGGTCGTCAATCAGACAACTCAATCCGCCCCACGTGCGTGTACCAATCAGTTTGCCGTTCTTGCCCGGCATATTCTTCGCACCCCAAGAGGTAATCTCTGCCATGGAAACGGAGTTCACGTTCGCCAAAACGACCACCGGCTGTTTGTCAATCACTGCGTGCTCGGCGGGATAGGTGGGGAATCTGAACGGCATATTGGGACCATAGTCCAGTCTGCCCATGCCGTTCTTCGTACGCATCGTGTGCGAAATAAATCCGCCAGACGGGAGAAGAGCACCTAATACATACTGGTAGTCAGCTGCATTTCCGCCACCGTTATTACGTAAATCGATAATCACACCGCCAAGCTCATTGTTCTTGCTCAGTACCTGAATGGTGTCGAACCAGTGATGCCATATACGGTTGATCGCCCATTGGTAAGAGACATAGACAGAGGAACTGTCTTCCTGTAGAACGGTTGTGTCGAGATGTTTGCCCAACGCAAAACTGCTGAACCGCAGGTAAGCTATGTTACCCGGGAAAAGGGCATAGCAAATGGATCGCAGTTCATTACGATTGGCCATCTGATTATCCACCGGTTGAATATTGATATCCATCATTTCACAGGGTATTCGATATACCTCGCAGAAGAAATTATAATCCGTTATGAGCGTAGGTACATCGCTGCCTTTATTGATGCGGTCGATAAAATTATTGGCATTTTCCTGCATGCTCTCAATCACAGTTCGGAGCGAGTCTGCTGCCGCGGAGGTACCTTGGGCAGGCAGGGTGGCGATGAACGCCGGAATCTTACTCAACACCAACTTGCTCATCCTGAAAATATGTTCTCTGGAGGGCATAGAGATGTTTGTCTCGTCAAAATCGAGCATTCGCCATTCGCCTGCGTTGATATAGTAATGCAGGTCAGTGGAGTTCTTCCTGTTCCAACTCAGCTCCTCTCCGCGTTCACTGGACGTATAGGTGACCGTCATGCAGACGGTTCAGCACTTCGCTGTAGAGCGAGTCCAACTCCTTGTCGTCCACTCTCGTTTGGCGGGTGGTGTCGTCCAGTGCCTTGAATTTAGGCAGGTACTCTTTATGTACCTGATCCCAATCCACGCCTAACTCTTCCTCGTAATCCCAGATGCCGTAGTTGCAGTTCATTGCGGTCCATAATACCTCGAACTGGGCGGCATAACTCTGTCCGGCGGGCGCAAAAGCCTGGGCATCGTTGTAACCATAGGACAAAATATCCTCTCCTTCCGGACGGCATCCGGCGAGACTCACTGCGCAGATGGCAGCGAGGGCAACATATATCTTTATTCTTTTCATCCTTTCACCCTTTCGTCTTAAAAAATATAACTGAATCCGGCTTGCAGACCGATCGTCGTGTTGTATCGGTAGTCCTTAATGTCCATATACTGCTTGACGGTACTGATGAAGCTGTAGTAGCACCGTGCCTCTACGTGCATCGCCCAGTGTTCCGCCAGTTTCCATTCGAGGCCTAAACCGCCTGCCAGACCGAAGTCGGCACGCTGGTCTTTGGACTTATTGAACTCATAGGCTTGATCGACTTTCTCTATATTGTCTGCCAAGTAGTTCCATATCTGCCCCTTCATCTGACTGCTTGCCCAATAGCCTGCATATACACCTACATTCACAAAACCGTGTACTTTCTCGCTGCCGAACATGAACTTAGCCATCACAGGCAGTTGTACATAGGTATTGTAATAATTGTAATGCGTACCCTTGTACATGCCTGAGCGGGCAAACCTATAATTCTTGGACGCCCCCTCAACCTCTGCGCGGAGGGCTACCCAAGGCTTGAATTGGTACTGGGTGAAGATAGCGGCGCTCCATCCCCACGCGCCTTCATAATGATAGTCGTTCTGGTACTGGGTATTGATGGAGTACCAGTTATAGTCGCCGCCGGCGGAAGCACCCAGGCTCCACTGTGCTTGCGCCCCGCAAGCCATGACGGCGAGGAAAATAGTCAACACGATCTTTTTCATCTTATTTATTGGTTGATTAGTTGTTGTGCAAACTCTTTTACGTTAATGCCTTCGGTTCACTTTTGGCCAATCGGAATAAATCCTCTTGGGCAGTCATCTTAATCTCTACCCTATAAATCATATCCCTGCCGTCTTAAGAATGTTGTTAAATCCTCTCCGGGCAGCATTGCCACCGATGGCCCTTTTTCAGCCTCATCCAGCATAGCGAAATACTCCTCCTTTGTCATGCAAGTTGGGTCGTCCGTCATTTGCTTTACCAAACGGTTCAAATACTTGGCTGCTTTTTTAAGCATTCCCTCATCCTCCGAGATGACTCCCAGACTACGATATATTTGTGCATTCAATTGTAAAGCGTTCATAAATGCCTCCTCTTTCTATTTACAATTTCATTTTCT
>CADBVL010000102.1 GCA_902798015.1 uncultured Bacteroidales bacterium | reverse complement strand
GTCGCGCCCTCATGGCACAAAAGATACGGAAGTATTACGAGAGTTTGTAAATGACCCAAGAGCACGACATATGGCAATGGCAGGAACCCGGCAAAGCATGGAAAGGCGCCGGGCTATACCATATCACGCTCAAGATTCCTACGTGTGAACCCTTGCTTGGCGATTTGGTCATCCCCGATAACGACCCCACGCAAGCCTACATCAAGCATTTGCCCCTTGGCGATGCACTTTTGTTATGTCTCCGTGAGTTCCCCAATTATCATCCCGAGATACAAGTGTTGCATTATTGCCTTATGCCCGACCATTTGCACATGATCTGGTATGTACGGCAGGCGATGCCGAGAAGCATCCGCATGGTAGTGTCCGGTTTTCGTTCTGCCGCTCAAAAGCTCGGTCGCGCGTTTTCGTATTATGACGAGGCTACCTTTTCTTCTGTTGCCCCGACTGTCAGTCGGGAGAAATACCAAGAAAATACCTTACGCAAGCAACTGGGCAATGATGCGTACTATGCCCTGTATCCTATCTTCACTGAGATGCCGCATATCCGTCCCATGGGACAGCGGCGCCAATTGCCCGCTACGCTCCGCTATATCGACATGAATCCGCAGCGCCTGGCTACCAAGCGTCTCATGCCGAAATATTTCCGTGTACAGGACAATATTGAGATTGCCGGGCGGATATATTGCGGTGTAGGTAATACGAACTTGTTACAGGCAGCGAACCATATGCCTGTCCATGTGCGGCACACTATGCTCGACGAGGCGGCACATGGCGATGACAATCGCCTCAACGCTTATATGGATAGCTGCATCGCTGCGGCTGAGAAAGGTGCGGTGCTCGTATCGCCGTTCATTCACAAGAAAGAACGCGAGGTGCTCTATAGTGTCCTGGCCGAAGGAGGCAAGGCTATCTATCTCGCCGATAACGGTTTCGGCGACTATTACAAACCCTCGGACGGTCTCTTTGATGCGGTCGCCAACAAACAGGTTCTCATCCTGAGTCCTTGGCCGTACGACCCTAAGAAGCGCGGTATCACGCGCGCCGAGTGTGTAGCGATGAATCAGATGGCGGAAGAAATATGTTCCCTTTCTTCCATTGCCCCGACTGACAGTCGGGAGAAATACTAAGAAAATTCAAACTAACATGACCCAGATACAACTGAACTATATCAAAAATTGACTAAATAAGAATTTGTACATAATGGAAAACGATAGACCTCGGTATTTAAAAGATTGTCTCATCAAATGGGAAGATGAAGAAGAAAGAACAGAGTACTTAGAATATAATTGCGGATACGATGTAACCAATCCTGTAGGTATTGAAGAGTGCGCAAAATATTTCAAAGTTGATTATGATATTAAAAAGTTAGCGTGGCTGTCGATCAACTCAGATACAGATTATACAGATGATTATTATTGTGCCTATGAGGGTTTGGCAAAAATGTTTAACGATGGCTGGCTCAAATCTCCCACTAACGTCGATTGGAGATACCTTTTTAATTTCAATTACATTGATCCGAATCGTCTGAATACATTCTTGAGCAACATTTATGAACCGCAGACATGTTTGGATATACTGAACCATCTGATTAATAATGTCGCTTATCTTGATAGGCGCAATAGCCTTCCTAAATGGAAAAATTGGCGGGATACCTATAAAGCAGAAATAAAAGCCCGAAAAGAAGAGCTGGCTAAACAAGCTGCTGAGGAACGCAAGAAAACAAAACGCGAGAAACCCGAACTCTCTCTTTCTTTAGACGAGATGATTGAATACGTACAAAATGTCAATTCTGATGGAGCGCAATCCATTCAGGCAATGCTCTTATGGGCTGCGACACATAAAGAAGGATGGCTATCTGCTTCCATAATCAAGAAGATAGATTCCATTAATAAAAAATCAGATATATACGTTGACAACAAAGGAACCACAAATATCATCCCTAATGCAACTTTCAATAAATAATCAACCTGGGGGTATCATAAATTTCATCAACGGTAATCCCGTTACTATACATCAATCCAATGGACAACAAACAGTTGATGTCCATTCATCTTCGTCCCCTGCTTCGGACAACCGTCTGAAGGATAATCTTTCTTCGAATTGCTCCGACTGTCAGTCGGAATCCCGCAACCAACGTGGTCCCAGAACCCAATACCTCTTCTCCGATGCGCGCGGCAATGAAGATACCCAACGCGCTGCTACCGAAGCCGAACGTGTACGCAAATACGTCGCTGACCACAAGATGGGGCAGTACCAACTCGATAGCAAGACCTCAAGCAAGCTTAACCTCATGGTTGCATGTTTCTGGTATCGTTGGTACGAACTCGATATGGTCGATGAAGAACCGCAAGGCGCAGCGATATATCGCTTCTTCACCAACCAATGCGGCATGGAGTGCAGCGTTATGCCAAAAGCCTTTGCAACCGTCATCTGTAAGATCATCAATTCCGGCAAGAAAGACCCTGAGATTTATGACAATCTTTATTCCTATTTCCCGGAATTAAATAAGAATAATAGGAATTAATTCATTTTTTTAATT
>CADBVL010000101.1 GCA_902798015.1 uncultured Bacteroidales bacterium | reverse complement strand
GGCGGTACCGGCGCAGTCTATGCCACTACTACCAATCCCGAGATAGCTACCGGCGACGGTATCGCCATGGTCTATCGCGCTAAAGGATTGGTCAAAGATATGGAGTTCGTCCAGTTCCATCCCACGAGCCTCTTCAATCCCAAAGAGACCCATCCCGCATACCTCATCACCGAAGCTATGCGCGGTTACGGAGGTATCCTTCGGCTGCCTAACGGCGAAGAGTTTATGCAGAAATACGACCCGCGTCTCTCCCTCGCTCCGCGAGACATCGTAGCACGAGCCATCGATAATGAGATGAAGATTCATGCCATCGACCATGTCTGCCTCGATGTGACGCACAAAGACCCCGAAGAAACCAAGCATCATTTCCCCAATATCTACGCCAAGTGCCTGAGCATCGGTATCGATATCACAAAGCAGTATATCCCCGTCGCTCCCTGTGCCCACTATATGTGCGGAGGCATCAAGGTTGACTTGGACGGACAGTCGTCTATCCATCGCCTCTATGCTGTCGGGGAATGCTCATGCACCGGTCTTCACGGAGGAAACCGTCTGGCTTCGAACTCTCTCATCGAGGCGGTTGTCTATGCGGACGCCGCAGCCAAACATAGCCTCAGCATGATAGAAAACTACGATTTCAACGACCAAATTCCCGAGTGGAACGACGAAGGAACGCTGAGCAACGAAGAGCGAGTGCTGATTGCTCAGGATGTCAAAGAAGTTGGACAAATCATGTCCACATACGTCGGTATCGTGCGTTCGGACTTGCGTCTGCGCCGCGCATGGGAGCGTCTGGACCTCCTCTACGAAGAGACCGAAGACTTGTTCAAACGCGTGAAGGCGGATAAGGAGATTTGCGAACTGCGCAATATGATTAATGTCGGCTATCTGATTACCCGTCAGGCCATAGAACGCAAGGAGAGTCGTGGATTGCACTTCTCGATAGATTACCCGAGAAAAGAATCAGAGCACCCCAGAGAAGTATGGTAAAAGCGATAAGCCTTCATAGTGTCGTTCCCGTCAGAGCGGAAGCCTCTGAGAAAAGCGAGCAAACAACGCAGATGCTGTTCGGCGAGTTATGTACAGTATTGGACGAAAAACCCCGATGGAACCGTATCAAACTGGACTCTGACGGACAGGAAGGATGGGTAGATGCGAAGATGATTTGCCCGATGAAATCGCAGGAATACGCTTCGTATGCCAAAGCCTTCAAAACGGCAGCCATCGTCTCTATGCCTATGGCTTATGCCATGAGTGAGAATAACGGACAGACCATTCCGCTCACTGCCGGTACAGGCCTGACGAACTATAAGGACGGACGGTTTGAAGTGCTGGGTGTTGGTTTCCGTATTGACCCCGCTATGGTTCGTACCCAACCGGCGGAACTCAACCTGCAGTCATTACTGGAGACCACACGCTTCTTCCTCAATGTACCATACCTATGGGGCGGAAAGAACGCCATGGGAATGGACTGCTCCGGTTTCTCACAGGTGATAATGGATTTGTTTGGCAAGAAACTGCTGCGCAATGCTAGCGAACAGGCTACACAAGGACGGTCAATCACGGACCTAAAGAAAGTGAAAGCAGGTGACCTCCTTTTCTTTGACCATGAGGACGGCAAAATCAGTCATGTAGGCATCGCTATTGACTCCGAGCGCGTCATCCATTGCTCCGGACGCGTGAAAGTGGAGAAACTCGACCGAAACACTTCCGGCGAGATTTGTATCCTTTCTGCGGAAGGACATTATACCCATCATTTAGTTTCTATTCGACGAATATGAGCAAGAACATTGTTGTTTTTACCGGTGCCGGCGTCAGTGCCGAAAGCGGTTTAGGTACGTTCCGTGATTCGGACGGGTTATGGGAGAAATACCGCATCGAAGATGTGTGTACGCATGAGGCATGGTTGCGCAATCCGCAGCTATGCGTCGATTTCTATAATGCACGCCGTAAGGATACCTTGGCTGCCAAGCCGAATGCAGCCCATATAGCTATCGCCAAGTTGCAGCAGGCTATTCCCGGCACACGTATTATCACGCAGAACATAGATGACTTGCACGAGCGTGCCGGCGCTACCGATGTGGTACACCTGCATGGCGAGATAACCAAACTGCGCTCCGAAAACAACGAAACGGCCACCGTGCCGCTCAATGGATGGGAGCAACATTACGGTGACCGTCATCCGGACGGTTCGTTACTCAGACCATATATCGTCTTCTTCGGAGAAGGAGTGCCTTATTTCGATGAAGCGTGCCATATCGCTTCGCAGGCAGATATCATGGTGGTCATAGGAACGAGTCTCAATGTGTATCCGGCTGCTTCGCTCATTCACTATGCGCCGGAGAAATGCCCTATCTACTTCGTGGACCCGGGACAACCCGAGTTCGGCGTATGGGCAGACCGCATCACCCATATCCGTAAGAAAGCCACTGAAGGCGTTCCTGAACTGGTGGAGCAGCTGATACGTCAAGCGCAATAGCGCATCGCACTATGCATTGCGATACGATTTAGGCGTCTCGCCTACATGCGACTTGAAGAAGCGATTGAAGAATGCGACATTATCAAAACCCAGACTGAGCGCTATCTCTTTGACCTGAAGATTTGTAATCTTC
>CADBVL010000100.1 GCA_902798015.1 uncultured Bacteroidales bacterium | reverse complement strand
GCTCGAGTACTTCAACCAGATGAGCAGCAAAGAGGTGATCGCCTACCTGATAGATGGCGAGGTGAAGACGATCGATACGGACGGAAACGCCCTGACGATCTATTATGCGAAGGAGGATGACGGTGATTTCGTGGGGATGAATACCACCGAGAGCAGTTTTATCCGCATGTACGTAGAGAACCAGCAGATCCATCATATGCGCTTTACCAAAGAGACCACGGGTGTGCTCTATCCGATGGATCAGATTCCCGAGGGATCCGATCGACTGACGATGTTCTTCTGGGAAGAACTAAGCCGACCGATAAGCCCGATAGATGTGTTTAGAAAAGTAAAAAGTGAAAGATAACAGATATGAAAAAGATTTTTAGTACTTTATTGGTGATGATGTTAGCGCTCCAAGCGTGGGCGGTCGATCTGCCGAAGCAGGGCTTTGGTATGCATATCGGTTGGGCACAGCCGACCTTGCGTGTGAATGACCCTTCTGCAAAGGACTCGCTTAGTCATCATCTTCAGTTCCGCGGTTTAAAGGTCGGTGTGGTGTATGATGCCAGCTATATAGCGGGCTTTGGTAGTTCGATGGGTATCAACTATACGTTTGGTGTGTATAACAGCGGTTGGCAATCCAGAAACCCGGCTTACGGTGACTACCCGAAAGATCGTCAACTGATCACTTATCACGAGCTCGAGGCTTTCGTTGACTGGCAGTATAAGTTTGAAGTGGCCAAAGAGACTTACCTCATTCTCTATACGGGACCCACCATCCAATGCGGTCTGAGCCTGGATTGGCGTAAGGATACCAAGGATGATATCACCGGTGAAGTGGTGACGGTTAACGGCGATGCGATTGATGCGTATAAGATTGATGAGGATAGTTCGTTGGGTAACAATGCTTTCAAACGTCTGAATGTCACTTGGGGTGTAGGTGCCGGATTCCAATACAAACGTTATTTCCTGCGTGGCGGATATGATTTCGGTCTGATCAATCCGTACAAGAAATCCGATTTTGCCAACGGCGTACATACCCGCGGACGGTTTGACCAATGGAGTATTAAGTTAGGTGTGTATTTCTGGTACGCAGAATGATTCCTCGCGAGACGATAGATAAGATCCACGCGGCTGCCAAGATAGAAGAGGTGGTGAGCGATTATGTCACGCTGCGCAAACGCGGCGCGAACCTTATTGGTTTATGCCCGTTCCACAACGAGAAGACGGGTTCGTTTACCGTCAGTCCGTCCAAGGGTATCTACAAGTGTTTCGGTTGCGGTGCCAGCGGACACGCGATCAAGTTCATCATGGAGATTGAGCAGTGTTCGTTCGTAGAGGCGGTCAAGCAGTTGGGTAAGAAATATCATATCGAGGTCGAAGAGCGGGAGATGACTGCCGAGGAACAACAGCGGCAAGACAACCGCGAGTCGATGTTTGTGGTGAACGATTTCGCCAATAAATGGTTCCAGCAGCAACTGTGGGACACGCAGGAAGGACAGGCGATCGGTCTCAGTTATTTCCGCGAACGCGGTCTGAGGGACGATATCATCCGCAAGTACCAACTCGGTTACTCGCCGGAGAAAGGTAATCCGCTGGCGAAGGAACTGCAGAAACAGGGCTTCAAAGAGGAGTTTATCACGAATAATGTCGATACGAAGATCGGTGTCGGTGTGGTAGGTAAGAGTGAAGACGGCCGGCTGTATGACCGCTTCCGCGACCGCGTGATCTTCCCGATCTTCACGGTAAGCGGTAAACCGGTGGCGTTCGCCGGTCGTATCCTCAAGAAGAAAGACAACGTAGGTAAGTACGTCAACTCGCCCGACTCGATCATCTACTCGAAGACGAACGAGTTATACGGTCTTTTCCAAGCCAAGCAGTCGATTGCCCGAGCGGACATGTGCTATCTGGTGGAGGGACAGATGGATGTCATCTCTATGCATCAGTCGGGTATAGAGAATGTGGTGGCGAGTGGTGGTACGGCATTGACCAAGCCTCAGATTTGGCTCATCAAACGCTTCACTTCGAATATCACCGTGCTCTATGACGGCGATGCTGCCGGTATCCATGCCGCCCTCCGAGGTATAGACATGTTCCTTGAAGCGGGCTTTAACGTCAAGGTGGTGTTGCTGCCGGACGGAGAGGACCCTGATAGCTATGCGCAAAATCATGACTCGACGGAGTTCATTCAGTATATAGCGGACCATCAGACGGATTTTATCCGTTTCAAATTAAAACTATTGAGTAAAGAGGCTGGGAGTGATCCTCAAAAACGCAATGCGTTAGTTCGAGACATAGCAAATTCTATCGCAGTAATTCCTGATATTATTACCCGAAGAAATTATATACGGGATTGTGCCATGCAGTTACATGTTGATGAACAAAGTCTGATGCAAGGTGCAGAGTCTATACGACGCAAAAAGATAGATGAGGAAAAGAAACGCCGCGAAGAGGAAGAACGACACTTGAATAAAAAAGAGGATGATACTGCTATTGTCTCCACTAAAACAGATGAAGGCGAACAGGAAGACATCATAACAGACATCCAATTTTTAGATCAAGTTCTTCCGAACCAGCTTAAGCAAAACTATTACAACCTGATGCAACTTGTTGTGCGATACGGCGAACAGCCTATTGACGTTGATGGCACTATTTATACCATAGGCGAATTGATTATATCAACGTTAGAAAGTGATGATATACAACCGCCGCTTCCTGTTTATCAGAATATCATTGATGAGTACAAACGTCATTTTCGTGACGAAGGGTTTAAGGCAGAATCATTCTTTAAATACCATCCGGATCAACAGGTAAACGCTATGG
>CADBVL010000099.1 GCA_902798015.1 uncultured Bacteroidales bacterium | reverse complement strand
CGCGCTTGTCTATCCCTTGGCTTCGCAGAAACACAGCCGTGACTTCGATATCCCGCTGTCGGTCATAGCCGGCGTCATCGTATTCGTATTAGTGGCAGTCAATTTACCCATTGGCGAATCGGGTAAAGGAGTCGGTCGGATAGGCGGACTCATCCTGTTAGCCATCTTCATTTTCTTTCTCTACTTCACGTTCGTTCATGCCAAAGAGCATCCGGATGAGACGGAAGAGAGCGTCAAGCCGATGGCTGTCGGTAAGGCAATCGTGCTCATCGTGGTAGGTCTGATAGGCCTTGCCGTAGGAGGAGAGCTGATAGTGGAGAGTGCCGTAGATATCGCTACGCGGATGGGCGTGAGTGAAGCAATCATTGGTCTGACCATCGTGGCGCTGGGTACTTCATTGCCGGAATTGGCAACCTCTATCATCGCTGCATTCAAGCATAAAGCCGACATCGCTATCGGAAATGTATTCGGCAGCAATATATTCAATGTCTTCTTCGTGCTGGGCACAAGTGCGGTTATTCATCCGTTGCCGGCATACGATGGTATCGAACTGGATGCATGGATGGCGGCTATCGGCAGTATAGTCGTTCAGGTAGCCTTACTGACCAACGCAAAGCACGAACTCAATCGCTGGGCAGGCGCATTGCTGGTATTGATGTACGGAGGGTATTTGACCTATCGGCTGATGTCGGTATAGGCAAAAGTGCGCTGAGCGCTCAAAGCTGAGCGTTAAAACGCCTTCGCTCGGAGTCGAAGAACCAACCCCATTTGTTGAAATAGCGGCACATGTTTTGGATATGAATCCGGAGCATGTGCTTATTGTTATAGGAAGCGTGTGCGTGCGCATGCGTAATCGTCCACTGCGGATAATAGAGCGTGAGATAATTGCGATGGATGGTACGCGTCAGGTCGATGTCCTCCGGATACATGAAATAGCGCTCGTCGAACAGTCCCGCTTCCACGGCTGCCATGGTTCGCAGCAGCATGAAACAGCCGCTCAGGTAAGGCGCATTGATAGGCCGAGAAAGGTCTTTGTCGCGTAACTCAAAGCATCGGTTACGTCGCGCGTTCAGCCATTTCGGTAAGAAACGCCGACCGAACACATCCATCGGAGAAGGAAGCCGTTTAGCCAGATACTGCTGCGTGCCGTCGGGATTGACCACTCTCGGCATCAGTTGGCCTACCTGCGGGTTGAGCAGCATGAAATCGCACATGGCATCGATATCCTCCGCCTTGACGCGGATGTCGCTGTTCATCACCAGATGAAAGTCCGTCTTGTAATAGGCACTCTCCCGCAGCGCGATGTTATGTGCCCGTCCGTAACCGAGGTTCTCCGGCATCGCCAAATAGCGGATTTTCCCCGATGAAACCGAAGGAATCGTGTCCGTTAGCGGCAGAGAACCCGGCGATTTCTCCATATCCACATGTTCGCGCAACCAGTCTTTCTCGCTGTTATCCAGCAGGTAAATCTTTCGCAAACATTTCACCCGTAGCAGCTCCCCTACAAGAGGCATTACCTCCTGCTCCCATTTCGGATGATATAAGACGATGGATATATTGAGCATGGTTTTTATTCGTGGTATTTCTTATATCCGTTCCACGCCCAATGGAGTAGATAATAAAGACTGCGGCAAAAACCCAGTTTCTCCACCTTATAGTTTACCATGAATTGCGGAATAATCACTTTCCGCTTGTTACCTGTTACTTGCGCGGATGAGATGCGGTAGTTGGCCAGAACCTGCTGGTTGCCATAAGCGTAGTCTGTCTGCTTCATAAGCGAAAGCCATAGAGCGTAGTCATCGCGTAAGTTGCGCAGTTCCTCACGAAAACGAATATCATGAAGACGGCCGGTATCAATAACGGTAGCCAGACACGGTAAATTGCAACTCTTGAGAATGTCATAGTATGTCATGCGTTGCGGCACAATCTGCGGACTCAATATAGCAACGCCGTTTTCATCCACTCGTCGAATGGAGCATGTGACAATAGCCGCCTTTTTCTCTGCCATGAAATGCAGTTGTTCTTTCAGAAATTCCGGATCCCAATAGTCATCGGAATCAAGGAAGCAGAAATAGCGTCCTTTGGCTTCACGGATACCGTGATTACGCGCGGAAGCACAACCGCTGTTGGGTTGCTCAAGGAGCTTGATGCGTTTGTCTTTGGCTGCATATTGGCGGACGATATCCGGTCCGTTGTCCTTGCTGCCATCGTTGACGACAAGTACCTCCAATTGTTCCATTAACTCAGGTGCCACACTAAACGAATCAAGACAACGGTTCAGATAGTCTTGCATATTGTAGGTGGGAATAACTATGGTTAAAGTCTTTTTCATTCTAACTATTGTTTTTTTTGAATCTCAACTGTTCTGCCAAATAAAAAAGGCAAAATGGCAGTTTTCTGTATCTCTTTAATAGACGCGTATCATATCCATATTGTAAACAATTCAAATACAAGTGTTTAAGTTTTTCCTTTGCTATTTTATACGGGAAGAATACCTCATACCAAAAAACAAATAACGCATAATTCGCAATCATTTCATCCATACATTCTAATAATTCCAAAGGAATCGTTCTTTCATCAATAGAAGCACGCACATCTTCAAAATGACTAAAACAAACATCAACAGAATGATAACGTTTCTTCATTTCTAATTCTGACATGGAATTGCCTAAACGATCCACTAAATAATTATATACCACATATTCCTTTACATCGAATGTCCTCCCATATACCAATGGTGACCATGTTAAAATATAATCGTCATACATTACTTTTTTGGCAAATAATGGATACAACGGGTTTAAGATTTCCGTCTTA
>CADBVL010000098.1 GCA_902798015.1 uncultured Bacteroidales bacterium | reverse complement strand
GATCTATCCCTTCCTGCCCCGCGAGACACGTAATTACGTGCCTATCTTCATTGCCGCCAATTACGCGATGAACTACGGTCAGGAGCACGGTATCTGCAAAGCACCTATCGAGGATAAAACCCTGGTGACGGACACTATCCGTACGAATCAGCGTATGCACTTGCAACAGGTAAGTGCCAACCTGGACATCAAGATGGAAGAGCTACGACGTCTCAACCCCCAGTACTCGCGCGACATCCTGCCCGGTGGAAGCACTTATACGCTCTGCCTACCGGCGGACAAAGTGGGACCGTTCATCGATATGCAAGACTCGATCATCGCCTACAAAGCCGACAGCCTGATCAACAACCGCCGCGCGGAGATAGATATGGCCAAAGTGACCTCTATCAGCGGGGCATATCGCGTGAACGGCGTGACATATTATACGATCAAGAGAGGCGACACTTTAGGCGGCATCGCGAAGAAATTCCATTGTTCGGTCAAGCAACTCAAGCACTGGAACGGACTCAAGAACGACAATATCCGCGAAGGCAAAAAACTGAAGATCTGTAAGTAACTGAAATAATCGTGCCCCTTGTGGGCTAAGAATACTGACATCTGAATGCTGACTACTGACAAAATATATTTTTCGCTCCGTGAGACGGAGACCGAAACCGGTGTTCCGGCCTCTACGCTGCGCTTCTGGGAGCGGGAGTTTGAGCAACTCGCCCCGCGTAAGGACGGGCATGGGAACCGCTACTACACGCGGGAGGATCAGGAGCTGATCAAACGCATCAAGTACATCCGCGATGAGCTCAAGATCACGCGCATAGAGGCCATCCGCAAGGAGTTGAAGGGAAACGAAAAGAAATCCGATGAACGTCAAGCCGCCTTAGAGATCCTTCAGCGCGTTCGCGAGGAGTTATGTGAAATTCGCAAAATGATAAAACAATGAAGATAGATTGGAAGAAAATTGCCCCGTATCTGGTGGCGTTAGTAGTGTTTATCGGCTTTGCCGTATTGTACTGCAGTCCTATTTTGGAGGGCAAAGTTATCCATGCAGGAGATACCTTAAATTGGCTAGGAGCTGCCCATCAGACCCAAGAATATCGGGCTCAGACAGGAGAATCGTGCTGGTGGACAAATTCTATGTTCAGCGGAATGCCCACCTACCAAATTGACCCGCCTATTCCCTCGCATAAGCTAGCACATGCCGACATTCGCAAGGTGCTGCATTTCGGTTTAGATGAAACGACGGCGGGTATTATCTTTGGCTACTTCTTAGGCTTCTTTATTTTGCTCTTGTGTTTTGGCGTCAATCCATGGTTGAGCATAGCCGGCTCACTGGCGATGGGTTTAAGTTCCTATTTCTTTATCATTATCCCCGCCGGACACGTAACAAAAGCAGTTGCACTTGGTTTTCTCCCCGCATTAGTAGGAGGAATGCACTTGGTTTTTAAGCAGAAATACGGTTTAGGTATTCCTATCTTGCTGATTTTCGGAATCACGAGTATCACATTTCACCCGCAGATGACCTATTATATTGCGATGCTCATCGGCGTAATGGCTATCGCTGAAATCGCCATCCTGATAAAAGATACCGAATGGAAAAAACTTGGTATAAGTTTGGCTATTTGTATCGGATGCCTTACACTCGTGGCCGGATCTAAAATTTGCTACCTAAAACTCAATACTGAATACGTTAAAGAAACCATGCGTGGCGGACATAGCGAACTGACGCAAAAGACCGGAGAAGAACCGAAGGAAAATGCGCCTCAAAACAAGAAAGCAGGTCTGAACATTAAATATGCTACCGATTGGAGTTATGGCAAAGGCGAAACGATGACTCTTTTAATCCCCAACTGGGAAGGCGGAGCCAGCGGATATAATGTGGGTAAGGACTCGCAACTCTGCAAGACAATGCGTAGCCAGGGCGTTCCCAAACGCGATGCAGAAGCCTTCTGTCAACATGCGCCCACCTATCGTGGAGAGAAAGCGTTTACCTCCGGTGCCATATATGTCGGTGCAGTCGTCTGCTTCCTCTTCGTGCTCGGTCTGCTGATAGTTCCGGGCGCATATAAATGGGCATTGCTTTTTGCTACGCTCATGTCGATCTTCCTCGCTTGGGGCAAAAACATGATGTGGCTCACGGAACTCTTCTTCAATTATTTCCCGATGTACAATAAGTTCCGCGCCGTAGAATCGATACTCGTCGTCGCAGAGATCACGATGCCGCTCCTGGGCTTCATGGGGCTGCAGAAAATCATCAACGGCGAGGTAGAATGGAAGAAACTGCGCACCGACCTGTTTATCGCAGGAGGACTGACCGCAGGACTTTGCTTGTTTGGTGCACTCTTTGCCGGTTCCTTCGACATGACGAGCTCTTATGACGCACAATGGAAAGCACAAGTGCCGGCATGGCTCTACGATGCAATTCTTGATGAACGCGCCGCGATGCTGAAAGCCGACGCATGGCGTTCGCTGCTCTTTGTAGTACTGGGTTTTGCGTTGACCTATTGGTATACATGGAGTCAATTCAAAAATCAAAAATCACAAATCACAAATACAATATTATACGCTGGCTTAGCCGTGTTAATATTGGCCGATATGGTGCCTGTCGACAAGCGGTTCTTCAATGACGATAATTTCGTAAAGCCCAAGGACAACGAGGCATACTTCAAGATGCAACCTTGGGAAGAGCAGATCCTCCAAGATAAGAGCCTGGACTATCGTGTGCTGAACCTCAATACGAACACCTTCAACGACGCGCGAACCAGTTATCGACTGAAGTCCATCGGAGGCTACTCGGCAGCCAAGCTACGTCGCTACCAGGACTTGATTGACGAGCATATATCGAAGATGAACTGGAGCGTACTGAACATGCTC
>CADBVL010000097.1:1139-4012 GCA_902798015.1 uncultured Bacteroidales bacterium | reverse complement strand
AGATTTTAGATTTAACATGTGTGATTTGAATTAAATGCGCTCAAGAACAGTCTTGATTAATTCCTTTACACGCGGCTTATAGTCCGTATTCGCTGCCTCCACCTTACGTTGTGCTATCACGCAGCAAACCGTCATGGCCTTATGACCCATATGCAGAGCCAAACCGGCGATACAACTACCTTCCATCTCGTAGTTGGTGATGCGTTGACCCTCATAGCGGAACGCAGAGATCTTCTCGTTGATATCCGGAACAGCGATGTCTACACGTAAGTTACGACCTTGCGGGCCATAGAAACCGTTAGCCGCAATCGTGCAACCGCGCATCATATCATCCTTCGCGATGCGGTCCACCAACTCCGGATTAGCCGATACTACGTACGGCACAGCCGCTTTCTTCGGATAGCCAATGAAGTCAACCAACGCTTTCTCAAAGCCGAGGTCAGACAGTTTGTCGCGGTCGTGATAGAACGCCAGGACACCATCGAAACCTATCGACTTCTGGCTTACGAGGAACGTACCCAGAGGAATATCCTCTTGCATTCCGCCGCATGTACCGATACGAACGATCTCCAACTGGCGTTTTTGCTCTTTCTCCGTACGGGTGTTATAATCGATATTCGCCAACGAGTCAATCTCGTTCATCACGATATCGCAGTTATCTGTACCGATACCGGTTGAGATACAACTGATACGTTTGCCATGATACTTACCGGTGATGGTATGGAACTCACGACTCTGAACGTCGCACTCAATAGAACCTTCATCGAAGAACGAAGCTACAATGTTTACACGGTCTTGGTCACCCACCAAAATAATCTTGTCTGCCAAGAACTCCGGTTTCAAATGTAAATGAAATGCAGAACCATCCGCATTGATGATTAACTGCGAAGCAGGGAATTGTTTCATAATATTTTAGATTTTAGATTGTTGATTTTTGATTTTTGATTTTTGATTTTTGATTTTAAGCTTCACCGCCGGTGAAGGTCAACGGAAGGGTACTGCCTTTGACAGGACCACCTATCGGCTCTATGGTACCGAACTTCTGCTCGTATTGAGCGATGTTATTCTGCAGCGCACCCAGAATCTTCTTTGCCTGATCAGGCGTTACTACTACACGCGAGACAACATTCGCCTGAGGAATGCCCGGCATCAGTTGCGCGAAATCCAGTACAAACTCCGTGGGAGTATGCGCAATCAGCGCCAAGTTAGCAAACACTCCCTGTGCTTTATCCGGAGCGATGTTGATGTTTAATTTTTGTTCTGCCATAATATCTTACCATTTATTTGTTTTACGTTTAGGAACCACCAGCATCCATGCGTTCACCAGCGGTAACAGGATGTCAAACCCAAGCACGGACCACATGGTGAAACGATGCAGCCCCATCCTGCGTGCCGAAGTATTCAGAACGGCCGTTTGCAGTATCCAGCGCACGAAGAACAACCCTATCGCAGCCATTACAGGAATCATCGCCGTGATATCCGTCCATTCATCCCAACGGCCGAAGACAAGAATCAGAATGACCGTTGCGTAGAAAAGTCCGCGTGTCAAAGGCTCGAACAACAACCTGCTTTTCGTGACAGTCCGGTACGCCGGGGACACAGACAGGTGACGGCGTTTCTGCAACAACCACTCGCGCAACGAAGTCTTGGCCAACGACCACATATAACTCTCGCGGCTCAACGCCACGGTTGTATTGGTCTTCATTGCTACATGGTTGACAAAGAGATCGTCATCGCCTGCACGGTTGGTCATCAGATGGGTAAAACCGCCCGACTCAAAGAAGAGTGACTTGCGGTATGCCAAATTACGCCCAACTCCCATATACGGGTGACCGCACAAAGCGGCTCCCAGATAATGCAGACCATTGAATAAGGTATCAAAACGTACCAGACGATTGACAAAACCTTTATCGTAAAAATACGGGCTGAAACCCAAAACGATGTCTTTCGTTGCCTGCGCCATCATGGTACGAATCCAATGATTCGACTCCGGCCGGCAATCGGCATCCGTCAATAGCAACCATTCATATTGCGCTGCCTTGGCGCCCAAGGTTAATGCCAGTTTCTTCGTAGAACCAACGCGCGCGCCAAAAGGAACAAAAGTCATATGCAGACGCGGATCCTGCGTCAGATAGTATTCTACCACCTCGCGCGTGTTGTCCTCCGACCCATCATCCACGACAATTACTTCGAACGTCGGGTAATCCTGTGTAAGTAATGCTTGAAGGTATTGTGAAAGATTATAGCTCTCGTTATGCGCGGAGATAATCACCGAGACTCCGGGGAATTCGTCTTGCTGCAATTTGCCGTTTGACAGTGCGCATTTCTTGTCCTTCCGTATCCTCCGCGCCGGCGCAGCCAAGTAACGGCTGTACCAATAAACCTGCAGGATAAAGAACAACGCCAACGCGCCAAGCAATATCCATTCTAATATCGAGAACTCCAACGACACCGGTTGCTTACCCCTTCACTACTTTGATTTTATAAACATGCGTTGACGAGCCATCCTCCGCCTTCACGGTGATAACCCATGGCTTGCCGCCAATCTCGCCGGGCACGATGCTCATCTCCTGCGCATCCAGTTTGCGACCGTTGAAACGCGCTTTCTCTCCTTTAATATTGGTCAGCGTACCTATACCGCGCAAGCCCTCGATCTTCACGCCCTCACCGGCTACGAGCTTATACGTCTGCTCTTTCTCCGTGTCGGGATTGAACTCTTTCCACTCCTTGCCATTGATGAGCATTTTGTCAATGCGCGATGAGTAGATCAGTTCTACATCATCCACATACAGGGCATTACCGTCATACAAACCATCGTTTGCGCGGAAAGCGGGATAGTTACCTGCGGAGAAGATGACGTTGCACATCGTCGG
>CADBVL010000097.1:0-1094 GCA_902798015.1 uncultured Bacteroidales bacterium | reverse complement strand
GAGCGCGATACCAACCCTCCGCCACTTGTTTTACAGGATGATCCGTTCCGCATTCGTTGCCGTCTGTAGCCGTACGGATATCGCTCTCCTCATTGACGCGTTCGGTAGCCGTACAACCACCTGCTTTATTCTTGTAAGAGGCACTTCTGGCCGTTCCTATCCAGGAATAAAAGAGCAGATGAAAATCCTCTTTCTCGGTGTTGGCACCCGTACGTTTCACCCAGACTACCATCGTATCCGGACGGTATTTCCATTCGATACCGCCTTCCGTTCCGGCCGTTGCACTATTCAGGTTCAGGCCTTTCAGATATTGCCAGGGATAACCAAGCGACATATAACCCGGGCCTATGGCGCCGAGATTTAGTTTCGGAATACCGACTGAACGGTCTGTCACATACGCGCAATAGCCCGTGCGACCTTGCTTTTGGTACATAAACGTGAATTTAGAACCTACTTGGCTCACATTCGATCCATGCCAGTCTTTCAACTGCGCATCACCTTTGAACTTCTCCGACCAGTTCTCAAAATGCGGGTCGGGCAACTGGTAAGCAAATGCCGGCAAAACGACCGACAAAACCAGCAAAACAACTATAAAAACGTTCTTTCTCATCTTAAAAAACAAAATACGGGACAAAGGTACGAATTTTTTTGCATATATGCAAATCTTTTACGATTTTTTCGAAAAAACTTGCATACATCAAAATATTTTACTAATTTTGCAGGCTGAATTACAGGATGAAGCGAATACTATACATATTGGCTGTTTTCAGTGTCAGCTTTTTGCTGGTACTGACGATGCTGTTGGCGGCCCTGGCGAGCGACAAAGTGAAGACGAGTGCGGTGGGTCTGGTGACGGCCGAACTGTCGCGCGCGTTAGGTACAGAGGCGCGTGTCGGTGCTATAGAGTATCGCTTCCCTGCGCGTATAGCGATCAAGGATGTATTCATTGAGGACAGGGGTCATGATACGCTGGTCTATATCGGCGAAGCTTATGCCCATTTCCGTCCGTTGCCGCTGCATAAAGGGGAGGTTCGCTTTTCGCACGTGCGCTTGCGTGATGTGACCGCAAAAGCGTATATGCTACCCGACTCCAC
>CADBVL010000096.1 GCA_902798015.1 uncultured Bacteroidales bacterium | reverse complement strand
AACAGCCCATCGAAGGCGCCACGCTCGAGAACGCCGACCACCTCATCCCTGCCGGCACCTATCCGCTCAAAAAGACTTGGTCGCCGCGGTTCAAAAAGATGATGCCTGAGATTTGCGACGTACCCGAACGGAATGGTATCCGCATCCATCTCGGCACCAAACCCGAACACTCAACAGGCTGTGTATTAGTCGATTACGCGACTTATGCCAACCTCAATGTTTTACTCGATAAACTCAACTATCACGATTATGAAACAGACATCTTCATCGCCATCACGGAAGTTTGATGTGTTCAAATTCTTCCGCTTCCTGGGCTACCTGTTCCGTGCCCTCGGTTCCATCGGCAAAAGTCGAAAAGAGAATACCGACTTAAAAGAATAATTCTCACTACTTACTCACAATTTTATCCCCTCTCATCTGGCTTAGAGGTTAAATGAAGCCAGCAGCAAATGGCAGTAACAACTTTAGCTCCGATGTTCGGAGAAACCAGCGGTGCTGTGACTAAAATCCACAAGAAAGACCAGCACGCCGCGGACGAGAAAATGGTGCTTTTGACCCACCGTAAGGCTGCGACGAGCAGCAAGAAAGGTTGTCAGCGTGTGTACCTCCGTACGTTGAAAAACGTCACCCGTACCACGCCGCTCAAACCGAAAGAGGTATCCATCCGTCAGCGCTTCCAGGCGGTACGTGCGATGGTCGCTGCCCGTAAGGAAGACCTGACCAAGGTTACCCAAGACCAGATCGACTTCCTCGCACAGAAGGACCTCGCCAACGGCAAGAAGACCATGAACGCTTACCTCTGGCTCGTCTGCGGACGCGAATATGATGAGTCGCAAGACTAATCGTCTCCGCTTGTAGGAAAGGAAAAAGCGCACGAAAAATGCGCTTTTTCTGTTTTTATTAAAGACCCGTTTCTTGTTACAGTTTGACGATAAGCGTTTCGACGCAGTTAGCCGGCAGGGAGATAGTTGCGGCATATTCGCCTATCTGGAGCGGGAACTGTTTCTCGGCTCCGGTATTGAGGATATTGACAGCATACGAACCGTCCTGTTTCTCGACGGCGCAGACATGGAGCTCGGTATCCGGACTCTGCGTAACACCTAATACCACATCACCCGGTCGCATGGAGCGGCTGAACTGCTTGAGCACATAGTAATAGGGCGTGAAATAGAGATTGTCATGCTCATAATCGACCATGAGCATGGCGCCGCAGTTATTGTTCACATGCGTCGGTCCGCCGATTGAATCGAGTACTGCATTCCAGTCGATATAGCCTGTGAGCCAGTGGTTCAGGCCATCGATAATATAACTGGCGTAGCGGTGCACAACCGCATATTTTGGATGCCATTCGGGCCACCAAGGCGTCGAATACGCCCAGTCGGTGGCATTAGGGTTCCACCAGAAAGCGTCGTTATTGAACCAGCAGCATTCTTTATATCCCTCATAGTCCGTCACGCCAGGCCATCCGTCGCGACCCAGGTTATCCACGCATCCTTCGGTATGAATGAGGCGTTTGCCGGGGTGCGCAGCGTGCAGCGAGTCCAGCACATCGGGGAAGCAGCTGATGGTTGAACCATACCAGTGAAGCGCCGTGCCATCCGTATATCGGTTCGCCAACGAGTCGCCGAAGATAGCAGCCGTGTAAGGCGCAGCCTCGAAGGTGTTCTGGTCAAAGCCCAGAATCTTCACATTGCCAAAGCCGTTCTTCGCCATCTCCGGTCCGAGATAGCGGCCTATCAGTGCAGCCTCTGCAGCCGGCGACACGTGCATCGACTCCCAACTGCCGTCATTGCCCATCGGCTCGTTCTCCGGCGTGATAGCCCAGAACTCAATGCCTGACTCGCGGTAAGCCTGCAGGTATTTGACGTAGTAACGCGCGAAAGCATCGTAGTACTCCGGCAGCAAAGCACCGCCATAGCGGTTGAGCTTGTCGAAGAACTGTTTGTTATCTTTCATCCAAGCCGGTGCCGTCCAGGGTGAAGCGACCAGACGCCACTCGTGGTCTTTCTGTCCGTCTTTGATAGCGGCTATCTCATGCAGACATTGCCACATATCGTACTGCTCGTCTTTGATCTGCGGGTACTCGGCTTTGGAGAAGCCGTCTTTGTGAACCTGCATGGAGAAATGCGTCAAGGCGTCGTCCCCGTCCACATCATCGAACGAATAATGTCCTTTGAGTGCAAAATCCGATGCGCCGACGACGGTACGGGAAGCGGAGAAGTTAGCGCCGTTCTCGCCGTACATCTCTTCCAGTACGGCATGGCGTTTCTCGGGCGTGAGGCAAGCTAAGACGAACACGGACGACTCGGTGATGGAGTTGCCGAACCCGTCGATCGTCTGGCGTCGGTCGTTGAGGTCGATGACCACAGCGTTGCCACTGGCTTGGGCTTTACGGAACTGAACGGGTGCGGGTTTCGTTTCGGCATTCTCTGCCAGCAACCATACATCGGCAGAAGGCCCTTTGGCCGTGCAAGCAGCAAGGAGAAGCATCATCGCGGTAAAGAAAGCAAAATGAATGAATGTCCTTTTCATGTTTTAGTAATAATTAAGTGAATAGATAGATGACAGATGCAAAGATACACAAAAATCGCGATTGACAAGCGAGTCGAAACAAGAATTTATGAAAGACAGGTCAGCAACATGTGGCGAACTCCGTTTTTACTATCAATGCAGACTTACCTTTGTCCACCCTTTCCTACGTCGTTCAGTCTCAATGAAGTACGTTACCAACGGACTCGAAGTACTATACCAACGGACTCGCAGTACGTTAGGGACGGACGCTCAGTCCGTTCCCGAACGGACTGAACTTTCTCCCCAAATAAGTTGGAGTGAATCCAAATATTTCCTATCTTTGCACTGCTATGACAGAACAAGATATTTTCA
>CADBVL010000095.1 GCA_902798015.1 uncultured Bacteroidales bacterium | reverse complement strand
TATCTGCTCGTACGGAATCGCCGGACAGCTGTCTATATCAGGGAACATCCCGAGCGGCGTGCAGTTGACGATGACGGTGTGCTCCGCCATCACGGCTGCCGTCAAATCGCTATATCCCAGTTGCCCGTCTTTGGGCGTACGGCTGACGAGAGTAGGGATGATTCCTAACTTGCGCAAACCGTAACATACTGCTTTGGATGCGCCACCGGTTCCGAGGACAAGTGCCTTTTGGTCATAAGCGCGTAGTAATGGACTTATGGAATCGATAAAACCGAGACAATCGGTATTGTAACCCACATGCTTGTGAATGACATTAACCGCTCCAATGGCTTGTGCCGTTTCGTCCAAACGCTCCAGAAATGGAATCACGGTCTGCTTGTACGGAATCGTCACATTCATGCCATCGAGTGAGTCGATTAACTCGCGCACTTTTCGTCCATTGTCCATTGTCCATTGTCTATTGTCTATCGGATACAATGAGTACTCTGCATGGATGCCTTCGCGAGCAAACTTCTCGTTGAAATACTTCGCGGAGAATGACTGAACCAAAGGATAACCTATTATACCGAAGTGACGCATAATTTTCCTTTCTTTATGATTGCTTGGTGCGTTTTGGAGGTAAAGGTTTTGCCGCCTTCGCCGCGTTGCAACGCATCGTATATTTTATCTATTTCCGCGAAATTGTAATTGCGAAGTTCCTCATACAATCTCACAAGTCCCGCTTCGCGTGTGTTTTTACCTTCGATTATATCCACATAACCTTGCATAAATTCTGCCGTTTGTGCGATGTGCTCAATCTCTGATTTGCTGTAATGAGTGAGCTGTTTACGGATGGCATTTCGAATGATGGAGAGGTCGCTGTTTGTGCTGTCCGTCACCCAATTGAGATGTCGTTTGTCGCGCAAATAGTGCTCAATATAATCGCGTGTTGTGCAGAGTAACGGGCGGACAATAGGAAGGCCGTTTGGTGCCATCGGATTCGTGCTTTTAGGTCGCATTCCTGCCAAACCACGTATGCCTGAGCCGCGTCTGAGATTGAGAAGCAAGGTCTCTGCCTGGTCATTCTGATGATGAGCCACTGCAACGGCTTGACAATCTTTATCATGGGCTGTTTTTTCGAACCATGCGTATCGTAACTCTCGTGCGGCCATCTCCATACTTATAGCGTGAGCGTGCGCGTACGCGAGGGTGTCAAATTCTTTCACCTCCAGCGGCACATTCCTTCCCTCGCAAAATGTCCGTACAAACGCTTCGTCACGGTTACTCTCCTCTCCACGCAAATGGAAGTTACAATGCGCCGCAACACATATATATCCGGCGCGCAACAAAACATCTAACAGAGCAATACTGTCTGCTCCGCCGCTTACTGCTACCAACACCGGTTTTTGCTTGTCCAGCAATCCGTGTTTACGGATATATGTCGTTACGCGTCTTAACAATTTAACGATTTTATAGTATAAAAACCATTTTAACTGTTTAACTATTTAACGAGAGCACGATACCGGGCTCTTTTAGGCTCGCAGGCCTCTTCGCCGAGGCGCATCTTCTTGTTCTCTTCGTATTCGGAATAACTGCCCTCGAACCAGAATACCTTGCCCTCTCCTTCGTACGCGAGGATATGGGTACAGATACGATCCAGGAACCAACGGTCGTGACTGATAATTACGGCACATCCCGCAAAGGCCTCAAGGCCTTCTTCCAATGCACGTAACGTGTTGACGTCTATATCGTTAGTAGGCTCATCTAAAAGTAAGACATTACCCTCTTGTTTCAAGGCGATAGCCAGATGCAGACGGTTGCGTTCACCACCTGAGAGTACCCCGCATTTCTTTTCCTGATCGGCACCGCTGAAGTTGAATCGTGAGAGATAAGCACGTACGTTCACATCCTTACCACCCATGCGGATCGTCTCGTTGCCGCCACTCACCACCTGATAGACACTCTTCTCAGGATCGATGTCCTTATGCTGCTGATCCACATACGAGAGTTTCACCGTCTCTCCCACATCGAAGGTACCGGCATCTGGGGTATCAAGTCCCATAATGAGTCGGAAGAGCGTTGTCTTACCAGCACCGTTAGGACCAATCACACCCACGATACCATTCGGCGGGAGGATGAAGTTCAGGTCGTTGAAGAGTTGTTTCTCCGGGAACGACTTCGCCACATGCTCTGCCACAATCACCTTGTTACCGAGACGCGGACCATTGGGGATGAAGATCTCCAGTTTCTCCTCACGTTCCTTCTGCTCCTCATTCAACATCTTATCATAGGAGTTCAGACGGGCCTTTCCTTTCGCATGACGTGCCTTCGGCGCCATACGCACCCACTCCAACTCGCGTTCGAGGGTCTTACGACGCTTCGAAGCCGACTTCTCCTCCTGTGCCAAACGCTGACTCTTCTGTTCGAGCCAAGAAGAGTAGTTGCCCTTCCAGGGGATACCCTCACCACGGTCCAGTTCAAGGATCCACTCTGCCACATCATCGAGGAAATAACGGTCGTGGGTTACGGCAATCACCGTTCCCTCATACTGCTGCAGATGCTGTTCCAACCAGTCGATACTCTCGGCATCCAAGTGGTTGGTAGGCTCATCGAGCAACAGCACATCAGGTTTCTGGAGCAATAGACGACAAAGTGCCACACGACGACGCTCACCACCCGAGAGTGTCGTCACGTTCCAATCGCCAGGAGGACAGTTCAGGGCTGCCATCGCACGATCCAGTTTCGAGTCCATATTCCACGCATCCGTCGAGTCGATGACATCCTGCAACTCTGCCTGACGCGCCATCAGCTTCTCCATCTTATCGGGATCCTCGTAGTATTCGGATAGTCCGAACTTCACGTTTATCTCATCGTATTCACCCAGTGCATCATAGACGTGCTGCACACCCT
>CADBVL010000094.1 GCA_902798015.1 uncultured Bacteroidales bacterium | reverse complement strand
TACATATTCGTATTTGTTCTCTTTGCTCAGGAATTGTACATCAAAACTCTTGGCGAAGTTCTGACCCAGGAAGTGACTCGTGCCTGCCTGCAGTGCCTTACCGTCTTGCATCATCGCCTCGATACAATACGTATTCAATGCACCTGCAAAACGCTCGTTCGGGCTCTTTACACCTTTCACTACCGGAATAGCCATTACGTTCTCTGCGAAATCGGCATAGACATCCAGCATCTCGCGTGCGTAGTCTTCTGCTTCCTCTTTGGTAGCGTGAGCCGTGTGACCTTCTTGCCAAAGGAACTCTGCCGTTCTCAAGAACAGACGCGTACGCATTTCCCAACGCATAACGTTACACCACTGGTTGCAAAGGATCGGCAGGTCGCGATAGGATGAGATCCAGTTCTTGTAGGTGGACCAGATAATGGTCTCACTCGTCGGACGAATAATAAGTTCTTCTTCCAGTTTTGCTTGCGGGTCAACCACTACACCGCGACCGTTCGGGTCGTTCATCAGACGGTGGTGGGTCACTACCGCACATTCCTTTGCAAAACCCTCTACGTGCTCTGCCTCACGGCTCAAGAACGATTTCGGGATCAACAAGGGGAAATAGGCATTCTTGACGCCTTTTTCCTTGAATCGACGGTCGAGTTCCGCCTGAATCGTTTCCCATATGGCATAGCCATAAGGTTTGATCACCATACAACCGCGCACTGCGCTCTGCTCTGCCAAGTCGGCCTTTACCACCAACTCGTTATACCATTTGGAATAATCCTCACTGCGAGGAGTCAATTTCTGAAAATTTGCCATTAATAATTCGTTTTAACGTGCATAAACACCAATTTGGGTGCAAAGGTACTGCTTTTTTATGAAATATGCAAAAAAAAGATAAAATTTAATCGCATTATTTGCGTAATTAGTAAATTTTTACTAATTTTGTGGTCTCTAACTGGCGGTTTTGATGGCGATGATCACACGCTCTATAACTTGACCACATGGCAATGGACGGGCATTGTGAATGGTCAGGCAGTCACTGCCATTTGTCCCAAATTGAAATGGGAAAAATAGCAAAAAGTAATTTTTTTTCCATTATTATTTGCATATATCAAAAAAAAGCAGTACTTTTGCAGCCGCAATGGTTTTAGAAAAGAGACAAACTGGATATGAAACGTTTAGGTATAAGTCTGTTGTTCGCTCTGGTAGGGTGGACTTGTATGGCGGAGCTTCCTGATGTGACGCTGCGCGATGTGGATGGACATGAGGTGTCTGTGGCTTCGTTGGCGCATAATGGTAAGCCGCTTATTATTTCTTTTTTCGCTACGTGGTGTAAGCCGTGTATGCGTGAGTTGAAGGCCATTCATGAGTTGTATCCTGATTGGCAAGAGGAGACCGGTGTGGAGATGTATATCGTTTCCACCGATCAGGGGCAGGATTCCCACAAAGTGAAGCCGCTCGTTGACGGCAACGGTTGGGAATACCATGTATTGCTGGACCCGAACGGTACGCTCAAGCGCGCGATGAACGTGCAGAATATTCCTCATTTGTTTATTTTGGATAGCAAAGGTAATATCGTCTATAATCATGTAGGATATACAGACGGCGATGAAGAAACGATTCGTACATATCTTCGTTAGTCTGCTATTCTGCGCAACGGCAGTGGCTCATGATACAGTGTATGTGAGTGGTGGTATCCAGCACGACGGTTTGCTGGAGTACAAGCCGTGGGCGTACAAGAGCAACAGCTATGTGGACGTATCGATGTATTATGTCAACGATTCGAACAATGCGCATTTCCATTCCTTGCGAGCAAGTACACGTGCCGAACTGACGCAGTGGCCTTTACCGGGCTACGAAACGGATTTCAAGGGACACGGCATCAGTCATCTTAGTGTAGAAGCCTCCTTTGACTTCGGCGCGATCACTGTCGGAGATGTATATGGTCAATTTGGGTCGGGCTTCATTCTCAACTTGTATGAAGACCGGGCCTTGGGTATCGATGGCGCTTTGCGCGGCGCCAAAATAGACCTTACACCATACCGCGGTATTCATCTGACGGCATTGGGTGGTAAACAGCGCCGGTATTGGAATTGCTATCATGACCGTGCATGGGGATGGAACTACGGACGCGATGCCGCATTAGGCGGGGATGTAGAGTTGCATATCGAACAATGGTCGCAACGAATGCGCGATTTGGATATGAACCTTATGATAGGCGGTAGTTATGTATCCAAATACGAAGCGACAGATACCATTCTCACGCTGGTCGAGGACGCGATGTATATGTATAATCTGCCTCACTGGGTAGGTGCAGGTGACGTTCGTGCCGAATGGCAGATGAAAGGTTTTGATTTAGTAGTTGAGTACGCACGCAAAGCCAATGACCCGGGCTTTGAGAATGGCTTTAGTTACCGTGACGGCGAGGCATTTCGGGTAAGTGCAGGTTACTCGCGGAAAGGTCTGTCTTTATTGGCACAGATCAAGCGTTCAGACAATATGTCTTTCCGTTCGGAGCGTAAACGGGAAGGCTTGGCCGGTCGACTCAACCATATGCCGGCTTTTGCCCAACAGCACACTTATACCTTGGCAGCACTCTATCCTTACGCCACGCAATATGCCGGTGGAGAGTGGGCATTCCAGACAGAAGTGCGCTACACCGCTCCGCGCAAGACCCGCTTCGGCGGAAAGTACGGTACGACGTTCAAACTGAGTGCATCGCATATCCGTGGTTTAGCATCTGAAGGCAGTTGGGCTATTGATACGCGCACCGAGGGAGAGTACTACACAGATGTAAATATCGAACTCAACAAACGTGTGTCGAAGAACTGGTGGTTGAACGCGATGTTGATGTACCAGACCTACAACCGGCGTGTGTTGGAGGGACACGGAGGACTCGTTCGCTCGGGAATAGGAGTGGTAGAGGCGCGAGTGCATGTGACGAACAACGTCTCCATGCGCGGCGAATTGCAATACCTCTATACGCCTCATTATGAAGGACAATGGATCACGGCTTTGTATGAA
>CADBVL010000093.1 GCA_902798015.1 uncultured Bacteroidales bacterium | reverse complement strand
GTTGATGCGGAACAGGGCGTGCAGGAAGTTCTTGGCAGCCACCGGGTCCAGCTGGCTCGTCGGTTCGTCGAGCAGCAAGATGCGCGGACGCAGCGCAAGGATGCTTGCCAGCGTCAAAACTGCTAACAAATAAAGAATAGTCTTTTTCATCATTGTGTTAGATTTATTTAAGTATAGAATTTTGTGATTTTTTTTCAATTTTCAGAACGTCAGTGCAAAATTATAAAAAAATATGCACGTACGCAATACGCACGCGCAAAAAATTTACAAAGTGTATCCTAAAAGGGTCAGAAATTTACGAATTGTTTCCTAAATAAGGATTAATACAAAAAACTCCCACGGCATCACTGCCACGGGAGCCCAAAATGAACAAACCTTATTTTTAAAGATGAGTTTTCTTACAAGATCGTGATATGTGCACGGCGGTTGAGTGCGCGGTTGGCACGAGAGTTATTCGGAACTATCGGTTCCGTCTGTCCTTTGGACTCGCACTTGATCTGCGCAGCATCAACGCCCTGACTTACCATGTAATCACGCAGTGCCTCTGCACGTTTCATACCGTAGAACTCGAGGTTCTGACGAGGATCGCCGTAGTTATCGGTATGTCCCGTAATAAGGATGCGGATGGATGTATCCTCTTTCATGAGTTGGCAGAGATTGTCGATCGCCTGCTGCTCACCCTCTTTGAACTCGAACTTACGTCCCTCTGACTTGAAGTGAACGTCTATCGCCTCAGCGTTCCGTTTGATAGCCTCGATGCGTGCTTGCTCAGCGGCTTCGGCGGCAGCGATGGAGTCGGCAATTGCTTTCTCACGAGCGAGACGTGCGGCCTCTTCCGCAGCGAGTTGCGCTTGACGTGCAGCCTCAACAGCTGCGATGGAGTCAGCAGCAGCCTGTTCCGCAGCAAGTCGTTCTGCTTCTTTGTCGATGGTCGACAGTTGTTCCTCCACCGGAGCCTCTTTGGCGGCTTTCGTCCATCCGAAGTCGAACGCAATCTTCACGCCGGCTTTGAGGAGGTTGGCTTTCGCCGTCTCGTTAGAATCGAACGTACCGCGGTAGTCGATGACAGCCGGGTCGGTGGCGTTAACCATGATCATCTCGTCCGCTTTGGCCTCTGCCAAGAGGTTGGTGAAACCATAGCCGGCATAGACACCGAAGAACATACCCCAGTTATCATTGAGAGCAACGCGGAAGCCGAGGTCAGCCAGTACACTACCTCCCACTTTAGCGCGGTTGTTGATCTTCGCGTCCTGGGTAGTGGTATAGGTGCTGAAGCCATGCTCCGGCATGTCGGTCACTACGTAGTTACCCAAAGCGGGGAAGACACCCGTCGTGCTGTAGCTGCCGCCCTTGGCGTAATAAGCACCATGGATGGGGAAGTCCACCGACAGGCCGACGCCGGCAATGAACGCAGCGCGGTCGTTAAGCGCTTTGCGGAACAGCACCTCGACAGGAATACTCAGCACGCCTATGTTCTGACGCTCCTTGAAGTCCTGGAAGCCCGTAGTGAGGTTATAGGTCACGTTCGGGTTGCTGGCGTGCGTCAGACCGGTTGTTACCTCATTCCAGTTATAGGTTGCATACGCATTCGCCCAGGAGTAATTCAACCCTACCCCCAGACCGACGGTCTTGTTAAAGAAACGTGCGTAGAAGAGCTGGGCATCGAAGCCGCAGCCTACTTGCTGTTGACCGTTCGCCGGTTTGTACAACATCGTGTTAAGGCCGCCGCCGAAGGATACACCGATATAGTTATCGTGCGCGCTCTGCTGTGCACTGACCGAGATGGCCAGTGCTGCAGCAGCGATAGCAATAATTGATTTTCTGAGTTTCATAAAATTAATTATTTAATTTACCATTTGGTCATTTACCATGTACCATTTATGTACTATTTAATCATTTGGATAAATAACTCAATGAACAAATAAATGAACAAATTGTACTTGACCAAATTGTAAATGGTTTTTATTTTTTCATAACCTTAACTACGATGCCATCGACAGAGATCATGTAGTTACCTTGCGGATAACCGCTCATCTCCACGTTGGTCTCGTTGCCCTCGAAGGTCGTGTTCATTACTTCAACGCCCATGAGGTTGACGATACGCAGGTTGTGATTCCATTCGAGCGAATTCTCGATAGCAACGGTTGTGGTATTGACAACCGGGTTCGGGTAAGCACGAACGACCGGAGCCTGTGCTTGCTCACCGGCACCATAGAGGGTCTCCATGTCGGATTGACCGCAGGTATAGGTCGGTTCGCCGTTCATGTTCGCTTTAACGAAGTATTCACCGGTCAGTTTACCATCCACATGGTAGTAATAGCCGGTTGCACCCGGTATCGGCTCCCACGGGTCGGAACTGTTAGCACGCCAGTACCACTGGATATCGGTCAGACAGTTGCAGGTATCAACGAGTGCGATCACGTTGTCGAACAGCGGACGAACATAGGTCTCCGGCAAGTTGACATGGAACGTCACGTTGAGCTGACGGCTCTCGAGCCAGTCGAAGCGGCTGTCACGGAAGTAAACGGTCATCGTGTAATCGCCTGTCGGCAGATCCACCGGAATATCGATATCGATCGTTCCGTCCTTACCTTTCGTCACGAGGTTGGTCCAATCGACGTCGGTGAAGCGGCTGTCTGCGAAGTCAATCTTATACTGATCCGGGTTACCGCTATTGAGATGGTACTTGAGGCTGTAGCCGCTACCGTCGCAATAACCGTACGCATAGACATCGATACCTTCCTTAACCTCTACTTGCTCTTCCTCTTCCGGTTGGTGCTCGTTGTCCGGGATGAACGGTTCGATGATCACACCTTCGGTGGAGAAGATCTCCGATGTCGGATCGAGGTTGTAGTTATTGAGCAGAGCGGCATCGCCGGTCAGTTCGTAGAACAGGGTGATGGTCAGATGCTCTGCTACGTCTGCACTGCTGAAGGCAGCGGTGGTGACGTGCGCAATCGGATCGTTCAGTTTGATACCGTTGAGGATACCTTGCTTAAGTACCACTGCGTTAG
>CADBVL010000092.1 GCA_902798015.1 uncultured Bacteroidales bacterium | reverse complement strand
TGACCGCCGCTCCCATGCGATGCTCGAAGACGAGTCCGTGCGTGGTATAGGTACCTCGCTGCAGCTATCCGCCAAAGCGCTGCTCTCGCAAACCATGACGGATAAGATGCGTCTTCAATATCCCAATGCGAAGATTTACGCCATCGGTATTCATCCGGAGACGACGGTTCTGCTGGCGGGTCATGCGGCGAACGCCTGTTGCTGGATAGATTCGCAGACCCGTGAATGGGTGGCAACGGCCGCTTATAGTGAAGGACTGCCCACTGCCGCGTTTGAGCAGAACAAGAACGGTCGTATCGCTGCGTTGGCGGAGCACCAATGGACACCGCGCATGGATATACCTACCTATACCTCTCCTACTGAGAAAGAACGCAAAACCAGGACTTGGGTTTTCTCATGGAGCAGTTGGACCGGCGTATCGGTCGCACGAACTACCAGATACTCGTGGTCGGTCGTCCGATAGTGGGCATCGATGCACAGAGGTTAAGCGACATACAGATGCCCGTTCAGACCTTTAATATCGACAGGGCAGCCGCTCTCACGGGCACCTATCTGATGGCTCTCTACGGTCATGAGCGATGGGTGGACGGAGCGTACGGGCAGTCGATATACCTCAACCGCACGCTTATCGAGCAGAAACGCCTGAGTCTGGAGACTATCCAGCGGCAGGTAGCCAATTTCCTGATGGATTTCGAGGGTATCCAGACGGCAATGCCCGCCTACGAAGCCTCGCGTTACCCTATCCTTGGAGCCTCGCTGTGCAAACGGCATACGGGCGATGTAGTCTTCCTGCTCCAACCCGGTTGGCAACTGATGCAAGACGAGCAGCACACCATCGACCGCGTCATCGAAGACAACCCCGTTTCGCCGGTGTTACTATGGAGCGGCACAATCCGTCCGATGCCGCAAGGAACATTGGATGCCACCGACATTGCGAACCTCATCTTTCCATAAATCGTAAATTGTAAATTGTAAATAATATGATATTTCACGAAATCAAAGTACATTACGACCGCCAGACGGGCGAAGACAACCCGGGTAAGGTCAAAGAGATTTATTTAGTAGAAGGCGCCGTTAATTTTGCGGACGCAGAAAACTGTCTGATGGACGAAATCAAGCCCTTCATCTTCGGTGACTGCGAGGTACAGAGCTGCAAACGCAGCCAGTTCTTCGAGGTCTTCCCGAACGAAGGTGGTGCTTTCTGGTACAAAGCGCGTGTGGAGATGATTACCATCGACGGCGACAAAGAGACGCGCAAGAATGTGTCTGTCCTGGTACAGGCGAACATGCTGGACGATGCGGTCTTTGCGCTTCGTCAGGCACTCAAATCGTATGACTGCGAACTGATCTCGATAGCCAAGACATCCATCATGGATATCCTGCACGCCGTTCAATGACTCCTTTGCAGTTCGATATACCGGCCGTCATTCGCCAGAAGGCACCCAAAGCCCATGTGCCGGCGTTCATCATACGCTATCTGGAGCGCATCACGCACGTGAAGCAGATGAACTCTTTTCTGCGCAAGTATCCGAGCTTGCACGGCTACGAGTTCATCGAGCGCGTGATAAGCGAGGAGTTAGGATGCTCGGCGTCTATCGACGGCACGGAGCATATCCCGACGGACGACAAGCCGGTTATCTTCGTCTCCAATCATCCGCTGGGAGGATTGGATGGCATGATCATCGCCCAAATGATTCACGAAACGCGACAATCGTCCAATCGACAATCGTCCAATCGTCCATTAAAAGTGATTGTCAACGACCTGCTGATGTACATGGAGCCGATTAACGAGTTATGGGCACCTGTGAATAAATCAGGCAAACTGAGTAAAGAGCAGGCTATTGAGCAGCAGAAGATGTGGGAATCCGAAACGGATGTACTCACTTTCCCTGCCGGTAGTTGCAGCCGCCTGCAGCGGATTGACGGCAAATGGCGGATACAGGACCTCGAATGGCAGAAGAACTTTGTGCAACGCGCCAGAGAGTACCAACGCGACATTGTGCCCATTTATTTCGAAGGGCGCAACAGCAATTTCTTCTATGCATTAGCATACCTGCGCAAATTGCTGCACATCAAAGTCAATATCGAGAGGCTCTACCTCGTGGATGAGATGTACGGTGCATATGGCAAGCACTTCAAAGTGCACGTGATGCCGCCTATTCCATATACGATGTTTGACAACAGCCGTACGCCCAAACAATGGGCACAATATGTAAAAGAACTAATATACAGTTACCCGAATAAATGAAAGAAATTATTCCCCCTGTTGAAACTGCCCTGTTGATGAAGGAGTTAGAAGGGCATTTACTGCGTCCGTCCAATAAGGCGGACAATCTCATCTATGACATCACCGCCCATGAGTGCCCGAATGTCATGCGAGAGATAGCGCGTTTGCGTGAAATCAGTTATCGTGACGCAGGCGGGGCGACAGGACAAGAGATGGATATGGATGATATGGACCTGATGGCTAAACCGTACCACCAACTTATTGTCTGGGACCCGACGAACCAGCAGATTATCGGAGGCTACCGATATCTCTTGGGACGGGATGTAGAGATACGGAACGGGCAGCCATATATCACTTCCTCATTCCTATTCCACTATTCTGAACGGTATATCCGGGATTATCTCTCAAATACCATTGAATTCGGACGCGCATTCGTGCAGCCCATGTATCAGAAACGCGAGATGGGCGTGAAGGCGCTCTTCGCATTGGATAATATATGGGATGGTATCGGAGCAGTTATGCACAACAATCCTGACATCAGGTGGATGATCGGCAAAGTAACCATCTATCCCGATTACAACGAGACTGCGCGAGAGTTGATTTACACTTATCTCCATCGTTACCATAAAGGCGAAGAAGAGCTTATAGCGCCGTACAAACCTATTGAGATTCGTCCGCTGGAGGTGGACCCGTTCAACGGCACAGACCCGCAGGAAAACTATCATATCCTGCAGCACGCCGTGCGAGAGCAAGGAACGGTCATTCCGCCTATGTTCTCTGCGTATCTGAACATCACAAACGACTTGCAGTATTTCGGTACAACTATAGAAGAAACATTCTCCAATGTGTATGACTCCGGAATCATGGTAGATTTGGAAACTGTCTATCCGGAGAAGATAGAACGTTATATCACCCCATATATCCAATGGCTCGAAGCCAACACAACTGCCAATGCCAACGCCTATAGCAAATAATATAAGGAACATCCGCGCGCATATACCCGCAGGTGTGACGCTCGTATGCGTAAGCAAATATCATCCTGTCGAAGCCATACGCGAAGCATACGAAGCCGGCGAACGCCATTTCGGCGAGAGCCGTGTGCAGGAACTCAAAACCAAAGTGAACCAACTGCCGACGGACATCCATTGGCACTTCATCGGACATCTGCAGACCAACAAAGTGCGCGACTTGCTCAAACTGCGGCCGTACCTCATCCAGTCCGTGGACTCGCAGCACTTGCTC
>CADBVL010000091.1 GCA_902798015.1 uncultured Bacteroidales bacterium | reverse complement strand
CATGGCGAGCGCGAAATCGCGCGGCGGGCGTTTGAAGCGGGCTATCGCGTGATTACATTGCAGAACAAAGGATTCTCGCCGCTTTACAAGCCAGGCGGCAAACTCTTTGACAAGGCGGCGAACGGCAAGCTTCTCGCGATCCATGTGAAGGACGGCGGCAGAAAGGCCGTCCGCCTTCCGCGCAAGTGCGCAAAGGTTGTGGATCTCATCGGGGGCCGCACCGTCGCCACGGACTGCACCGCCTTTGAGGACGACTTCGCGACGCCCGACACGAAGATATACGAGATGGTGGCCGAGTGATTGACGGCATGACGGAAAGTGAAGTTGAACTGCAGGTGGTTATAACCCGCTGCGGCCTGTTGGCCGTAGGCGGCATTGAAGGCTGCCGAGTAGGTAAAGAACAGGTCGGTGTAGATTCCTTTGTTCGGGCCCTGGCGTTTGTCGCGGGTGTCATAGGTGATGCCGGCACGCGCGTAGGGATGCCAACCGCCGTTCATCTCATCCGCTCCTATCAGGCCCCAGGTCTTGTACTTGTCGTACAGCAACTGTTCGTTCGGGTTGAGCGCTTTCTGGTGACGCAGCGTATCGACATAGACGTTCCTGCCGTTGAGCATGTTGATGTCGCAGTCGCCGACGAGATAACCTAACACGCCTACACCGGCGTTCCATTTCAGGTCTTTGTAGATTGTACCTTCGATGTCGCCGGCTACGCGGATCAGGTCGCGTTTGTACTTGTAGAACACACGGGTGCGGTATTCGTCCAGGTTCATCTTCATGGAGTCTTTGTTCCACGCGCACCAGTCGGCATTATAACGCGACGGATAACCGTTGAAGCCGTAGAAGTCGCACATCGCGTCCGGCAGATAGGTCGCGTCGAGCGTCAGACGGTATCCCGGAATGAGGTACTTCGAGTCGTAGTTGACACGGAAGATACCATGGTGCTTGGTGGTATAAGCCGCCTCCACGTATATCGAGTGGATATATTCGGGGTATTGCTTGCCGTCGCCGTAGTAATAGACATTGGTCAACAAACCGCCCTGAAAACCATAATCTGCATCATACGCGATTGAAGGCAGGATACCGAAGTTCCAACCGGTCTTGATCTTACGACCCAGCGAATCCACTTCCTGCGGTTTCTTTTGACGTTTCGGCTTCTTTGCTTTTACGGTCACCGTCGTATCGGCAGCCGTCGTGTCCGTCTTTTGTTCTTGTGCCGCCATAGGCAAGGCCAACAGCACAGCCAAAATAATAATCAAATATTTTTTCATAACAAAGATCAACGGTGCTCTGATAGAGGAAGTCGGTCTTACCCATACCCATCCAGTAGAGCTTGGGCTTGCTGGCGAAGAGACGGGCACTCTGCTGGGCGAAGGTAGGGCTCTTCTTGATCTGCTCGGCAAATGAAGCATCGAAGGCGCCATTGTCCAGGTGCAGACCGGCTGCGATCACCATCACCCACAGCACGAACAGACCGATCATCAGCGATCCGCCGTTCACACTGTGAATATCGAATAACGATGCCACAATGACCGAGAAGATGAGGATGAAGAACATACCGAGTTCGAAGGTCTTCGGCAGCTCGCGCACTTTCTTGAAGAACGACGCGATGATGGACAAGGTCGTGCTGGTTAGGATGACCACCAACTCATTGAGTGTGCCGGTGATAAGCAGTGCCAGTCCGGCACCGATCGCTAAAAACAGCACACTCAGTCCCAAGCCGAGGAACATGCCGCCGACGTTATGACGGTCGAACATGCCCTTGTAGTTCTCGATATCCTTGGTCTCCACCGCTTCGTCCTTGCGACCTCTGCGGGTGATATCTTCGTACGGCAGGATCTTACGGAAGACCTTGTAGCCGCCGCCGATGATAAAGAAGATATACGGCGTGGTCAGTACCATCTCGAAAGCCAGCACAATGGCCATCACCGTCTTATCGACACCTAACGAAGCCCCCAAAGCGTTGAAGTTCATCGTGCCGCCGGTGTAGATACCTGTCATCATCGCCGCCACCTTGTTAAACTCCGGTACTTCCGGGGTGCGGAAGATGAAATAACCGCTTATCACGGCCACCAGCACAGCGCCGATACCGCCTACCAGCGACCAGAGGGTCTTCGGCAGCGCTTTGGTCCATAACTTGAAATCGCAATTGAACAGCATCAGCGGAATAGCCAATGGTACGGCTACCGACATCAGCGTGGACTGAATCTTGCTGAACGACAATGCTTCTGCCGTGCCGGCATCAAAATGCACAAAACCCGTGAGGGCAAAGAGGATACCTACGGCATATGCCGCCACGACGGTACCGATCTTCTGCATCCATGTCCAGCGCTTGAAACACTCGATGATCAGCACCGGAACCAACACATACAACGCAATTACAATATATGCTCTAATCATAAATCTTAAATCCTTTCAACTTTCAACTTTCATTCTTTCAACTTTCATTCTTTCACCTTTCACCTGATAAACGTATTCCTGAAATCCCATCCAGAACGGCAGCGGAATCAGCAACGTGATTGTCAAGAACACCAGCTGCCATACGAACTGCACGGAGTTATGGAAGGCGGGATCCTTCACTTTCTTCTCTATCCACAGCCGCATGCCCCATAACGGGATAGTGAGCGCGGCGCAGAGTACGAACAGCGGAGCCGTCAGTACCAGCAGCGGTATCACCAGCCATCGCGGCAGCGGCTTCTTCTTGTCCGCATCGAACGGCGCCGGAGGATTCGCCTTCAGCCGGGCGATATTCTCTTCGTAGTGCTCGTCATCCGGCACCCACAGAATCAACTCCCGCATCCGCAGCGTCAACTCTTCACGAAGCGCCATCAGCATCTGCGGATAATCAAGGTCAGCATGGGCTTTTGCAAACGCCGTCACGTTGATCGGCTTGCCGATATTGACCGTCAGACTGTCCCACAGGTGAAAATAGTCGCCGTACTCCAGTCCTACCGGGACGATATATACCGGTTTGTCTGCGCCGAAGGTCTCGTCCGCCTGCAGCGCAATACGGAAGATCCCTTTGCTCAGCGGCAGCAACGAGTGCTTGGGGCGATGGGTGCCTTCCGGTAAGATGCAGAAAGGCACTCCGTCTTGCAGCGTCTCTACGGCCTTGTTGATCGTCTCGTCATTATGCCGCACCTCCTCTAACCCGTCCCGGACACGACTGATCGGCATGATCTTCAGCCAGTTCAGGATGCGTGCTTTCTTCGGGTCACGGAAGATATCCGCACGGGCAACAAAGACTTTCTGCTTCCGGTCAATACCCAGGATGGCCATCGCATCGCATAGCGCGTTCGCGTGGTTGGGCGCGTAGATAACAGCACCATCGGCCGGGATGTTCTCCCGACCGATATAGCGGAAACTCCGGTACGAACGCCGGAACATCCAATCTACGTATGGACGCAAAAATAAATATAGCCAATCTTTATCCTGTATCTTACTCATTCCCTTTCACTCTTTCACTCTTTCCCGTCTTTTTCTTCTCGCGCATAGTTGCGCGAGTTCTTTCGCTTTTCTCTTCCACTTCGGACGCGAAGGGTTCGTGCAACACATAATGCTTGTAGCACGACAGACCGAGCGTCGTAAGCGGTAACGCAATGATCATACCGATGACGCCCATCAGCGCTCCCCAGAAACTGAGACTCAACAAGATGGCAGCAGGACCCAAACCCGTCACCTTGCCCATGATGCGCGGAACCAATACCGTGTCCTGCAAGGTCTGTACCACGATGAACACAACCGCCATCAGCAGTATCGTCAGCCATATCGGTTGACCCGTCTGAGCTGACTGAACGAGGCAGAGCAGGATGCACGGTGGAATACCGAGCGCCTGCATATACGGTACCAGGTTGAGAACACCGATGATGATTCCCATCGCAAAACCCATCGGCATTCCGATGATCATGAATCCGATAGCGAAGAGTATGCCTACGCAGAGGGCTACCAAACCCTGACCGCGGAAATAAGCGTTCATATTCACGCTCAACTCATGGACAATCGTCGACACAGCCGGCAGATGTTTCTTGGGAACATAATCCCGCCAATGGGCGCGTATGGAAGGGAAAGAGATTAACAGGAAAATGAGGTAGAGCAAGCCGATAAAGATCACGAGCAACTCGCTCAACCAACTCAGACCACCGGTGATCCAACTTCCTATTTCGGGGAGAAAACTCTTGATGCCGTCGCGTACTTCCGGATAGGAGAGCACAGACTGCAGATTAAGTCCGCCTAAGGTCTCCTGCACCTTCGCTTGCTGCTCTTCCGTGAGATATCTGCTCGCATCGAACGTCTCGAAGTATTGCTCTATGGCCACGGCCGACTTCTTCACTTCCCGCTGATCGGCAGCAATATGCCATACAAGCGACTAAACATACTATCAATTATTCGTGCGTAATTTCCGGTGCGACCATCTTGAGGAATGGTTCCGGCAACGGAAGTCGGTTCGGTCCACAGCTCTGTCCGTACGGATTACGCTTGAACTGTCCGTTCTCTTCCTTGCGCTCTTGACCATCGATGAACTTCGTGACGAGGTAGATATAAAGTCGTTGCCAATCCGCCACGAGGTTCTCTGCCTGCGAACATGAATAAGAAGTAAGGAACGCACGTGCGTCTTCCTCATTCAGTTCGGCAGCTTGTGCATCCACACCTTCGATCTGCGTATTGAACTTATCGTCCCAGATCTGCTGGTTCTCGCGTACATGCGGGTACATGCGGCTATACTTGGTGTACGCCCAGTTAGCCACAAGGTTGAAGGTCCACCATGCACTGGTCGGCGAGAAAGTATAACTGTCTCCATTGCCTTCTGCAAAACATTCGGGTATATGGTTGATGCAGCAGTACATCGGGGTATAGCACGAACATGCTGCGTCATCTACGCCGAACCAGAAGATACCTTTCTTACCGTTTCGCATCTGTGCCACAAACGACCATGCCGTCTGCTGGGT
>CADBVL010000090.1 GCA_902798015.1 uncultured Bacteroidales bacterium | reverse complement strand
ACGCATTTTGAGGAAAAACTCATGGCATTCAAGGATGGCTTTACGCGTAATGTGCGGCTCGCCAATGACAAGTTCAATACCGCTATTGAGGCCATTGATACTACGATTAAGCAACTGATGAAAGTACGCGAGAATCTGGTTGCATCGGGTAGTTATCTTGATAAGGCGGAAAAGAAATTGGACGACGTCACTATCAAGCGCCTCACGTACGGCAACCCGACCATGAAAGCGCTCTTCGATGAGGCTAAAAAAGACAACACCCCCGAATAATCGAGGGTGTTGCTTTTAGATCTTACGTGTGATAGATTTCATGATAGAAATACTCCCATATGAAGACCATTGCCATCGTGTCTCATTCGCAATGGCGAAGTAACGCTGTACGCAGATCTTCGTCCTTGGGACTATATTCTTTAGCTGATTTCGCCCCAGAGAGGTTTCTCTGCTCGCAGAATATCAAGTTGTCTTTTGTACATTCTGTTCCGTTCGTCCTCTAAGAGCGGGTCGGAGTCCAGAATACCCATCGCCGCCTGTCGAGCCAGTGTGACTAACTGACCATCGGTTGCGAGATTAGCAATCTTGAGGTCGAACGGCGTACCTGATTGCAAGGTGCCTTCGAGGTCTCCGGGACCGCGCAACTGGAGGTCGGCTTCGGCGATGCGGAAACCATCATTCGTAGCAACCATGATATCCATTCGTTTACGCGTATCGCTGCTAATCTCCGTCTCTGTGAGCAGAATACAATAACTCTGTTCGCCTCCGCGTCCTACACGTCCGCGCAACTGGTGTAACTGGCTAAGTCCGAACCGCTCCGCGTTCTGGATAATCATCACCGTGGCGTTCGGTACATTCACGCCCACTTCGATGACCGTTGTTGCAACAAGAATCTGTGTCTCGCCTTTGGCAAACCGCGTCATCTGCAGGTCCTTGTCCGCCGCTTTCATCTGACCGTGGACCATGGAAATCTTATATCCGGGGAATGCTTCGCACAGTTCGTTGAAGCCATTTTCCAAATCGCGCAAGTCGAGTTTTTCGTTCTCTTTGATAAGCGGGAAGACAACGTATATCTGCCGTCCGTCCTGTATCTGTTTCTGCATGAACGAATAGACCTGTGCGCGGCGGTTGAGTGGGTAGTGAATGGTCTGAATAGGTTTTCGTCCGGGCGGCAACTCATCGATGATACTAACCTGCAAATCGCCATACACGGTCATCGCTAATGTGCGCGGAATAGGCGTAGCCGTCATGACGAGAATATGGGGAGCTACTACCTGCGTGCTTTGTTTGGGTTCGGAGCCCTTCCGAGCTTTCGTCCATAGTTTGGCGCGTTGTGCGACTCCGAAACGATGCTGCTCATCGATGATGACCAGCCCGAGGTTTTGCCACTGGACCTTATCCTCTAACAACGCGTGCGTACCTATTAATATATGTATCGTGCCGTTCATCAGCCCGTTGTGTATCGGCACGCGGTTCTTCGGCGTGGTTGAACCTGTCAGCAGCGCTACATGTATGGTATCGCCGAGCGGATCCAGAAAGGCCTTGAGCGTTTCATAGTGCTGGTTCGCCAGAATTTCAGTCGGCGCCATGATACATGTCTGGTAACCGTTGTCAACCGCCAAGAGGCAACACATCAGTGCGACAAGTGTCTTACCCGAACCGACATCGCCTTGCAGCAAGCGGTTCATCTGTTTGCCCGATTTGAGGTCGTCGTGTATCTCGTGAATGACGCGTTTCTGTGCGTTCGTCAGCTCAAAAGGCAACGCTTTGTACAGGGCATGAAAGCGTGTTCCGACCATGGGCATCGGGAAACCGGGGTTCTGTTCCCGCCGCTTCATCTGCTTGAGAATCTGCAGCTGGAGGAAGAATAGTTCTTCGAATTTCAGCCGTGCCCGTGCGTTCTGCATGGCTGCGGTGTCCTTCGGGAAATGCACATTCAGCAGAGCGTCCGTTAGACTCATCAGGCGGAACTGCTTTAATATATCCGCACCTATCGTATCCGGCACACCCATTTTGAGGTCCGGCATCAACTCGGCGATGATGGACCGTATTGCTTTTGAGTTAAGCCCCGACCGCTTCATCTTGTCCGTCGTGTTGTAATACGGTTCGAGTCCCTGTGTCATCTCGGGCGTGACTTTGCTCATGGGCGTCAACTCAGGGTGGACGAAGTTATAGATATGCTGGAATCGGCTTGGTTTGCCGAAGAGCAGATAGGGCACGTTGCGCTGCAGCTTGACGTACTTGACGCCCTGAAACCATACCAGTTCGCATTGATGGGTACCATCATTGAAGGTTGCGCTGAGTCGCTGTGCCTTGCCTATACCGATAGTGTGCCATTCGGTCACGGTACCGATGATCTGGACATAGGTGTCCTCGTCGTCAAGTTCGGCAATCTTGTAGAATCGGCTTCGGTCGATGTATTTGTACGGCACTTGGCGCAACATGTCCATCGCTGTGCGGACGCCCAGCTCTGAACGAAGAATGTCGGCACGCTTAGCACCGACATTCTTACAATATGCTATATCTCTATAGGCTAATTCCATTTATCCGCATGGTTAAGCGGTTGTCGAGCCACTCGACTTATTGCAGCTTGAAGTTAACCGGCACGGTATATTTCACGCGGACGGGTTTACCACGTTGTTGACCGGGTTTCCATTTCGGCATGGACTTGATGACGCGTACGGCCTCTTTGTCCAACGAAGGATCACCACCCGAACGAACGACCTCAACATCGACAATCGAACCATCGCGGTTAACGACGAACTGGCAGATTACACGTCCCTGGATACCGTTCTCCTGCGCGATAACCGGATATTTCACGTTCTCGCTAAGGTACTTGAACAGGGCTTGCTGGCCTCCGGGGAACTCCGGCATCTTCTCTACAACAACGAAGATAACCTCTTCTTCCTCTTCCTCAACCGGTGCTTCAACGGGAGCAGCGATAACAACCTCCTGCTCGGTCTCCTCGGTGTTCACCTCGATAGACTCGGTCTCGACGTTATCCTCAACCACATTCAGCACTTCCACTTCCTGAACAGCAGGGGGTGGGGGAGGAGGAGGTGTCTCTTGACTCGTTTGCTGGATCTCTACTTCTTCCTCAAAGAGGAACTCGGTGTCTGTTACCTCATACTTGGTAACCTCTCGCTCAGTCCACTCGAGAGCCACATAAACGAGGCTCAGAACGAAAACCAAACCCATCAAAGCATAGATGATTTTGTCGTTCTCAAGACTGGCTTTTTCAGATTTTTTTACTTGCATATC
>CADBVL010000089.1 GCA_902798015.1 uncultured Bacteroidales bacterium | reverse complement strand
GTAGAGTACTTTGATAAGTTATACATGGGCTTCTGGACGGGTAGCACCTATAATGCTATGCGCGGGAAGTTATTGTTTCCGGTGATTGACAATGTGCTGACGTACCCGCGTGAAATGGACTTTGAGCTGACAGGCTTGAGTATGCGCCTGCGCTCTAACTTGTTTGGATCAAATGCCAATACGCACCGCATAGCGTCAAATAAGAAATATAAGTTTAGCTTCTTGGCGAAGGACGTGCCCAATGTTCGCTCGCTGTTTATCATCCATGGGCAGCGGTATATCTGCGAGAAGATAACCGCTACCTTCACGGAAGATGGAATGTCAGAGCTGATGAAAGGAGAGTTTTGGCTGGTCGAGGACTAATCCCCGACCGCCAATCTCTTAGAACTTAGCCGAGTGCTTGCGGACTTTCTCAACAAGGTTGTCATCCACGTGATCACAGTAGATGGACGTAATGTTGAGGTTGTGGTGATCTGCAGCACCCTTGACAGTATTTGCGTCTGCTCCATTATCAAACAGGCTGATAATACCCGTGTCACGGAGGGAGTAGAGCTGCATGGTGTCCGGGAGGTGGCACTGCTTACGCATTTTGTCCCACGTCTTGCGATACATGCGGGAACTGATAGGCTCCTTGCCGGGCAGGTAGCCGTTACTGATGAGGTAATCATCTTGGTTCGCTCCTTGGATGTTACGTCCAAGTATCTCAATCAGTTCGTCACTCAGCACGGCTTTGCGCGAGTACTTTGTCTTGGTTATACTGCCATCCAAGTGAATTACCTTGTGCTCCAAATCTACGTCACTCACGCGCAGTTTGCTGATTTCGGTCGGTCGGATCAGCGATTGGAACACCAGTTCACAGATGAGCAGATAACCTGGGTTATTATTCATAAACCATTCACGCATGATAGCACGTGCATCTGCGTTAATTACGGTACGCTTCTTGGCTTCTTTCTTCTTTTTGGAAATGCCGTAGAATGGGTTCTTCTCGATGAACTTCTTCTTCACGCACCAAGTAAAGAATGCTTGGGCGCTTACAAGGTTGTTGTTAAAGGTGGCATTTACCCAATTGTTCTTTTGTCGCTGCTCGTCCAGATAGCGGACAGCCATTACATCCGAGAAGTCCTTTAACAGCATATCCGGGCTTCTCTTATCACACCACTCAAGAAGCCTACGGCTGAATGCCTTATAGCCGCGTAGGGTATCAGGACGGAGGTCTTTTTCCACGTCACGGAAATACTGCTCGTAAACAATCTTAATAGGTACTGCGCCGGGGTTCTCCGTTTTGACATCCTCGTTAAAAGGATTCCATCCGTTAGCCAGCTTCACATTGAGTTGGCTACAGATAGTGTTCGCCTGCACTTTGAACTCCATTGCAGTGCGACAACGCTTGCGCAGATTGTTTAACCGGAACTTGCGACGCTCTAAAGTTTGGGTGAAAGGATTGGTTACGTAATACTCAATAAACCATCCGGTCGCAATGTGTTTCACTACCGCTGGGGCATAGCCCGTAAAGAGCGGTGAAAATTGACTAAGAGTTGACATTTTTTTTTCTCCATTTTCTTTGCTGAAAACAGAGTTACGATGCCAGATATTTTTAGTGCTTTTGCTCGTTTTTTTGCCCGAATTTTTTAATCAAATTTTCGGGACATTTTCGGGACACTTTAACCGAAAATCCGCCGTAACTTATTCAGTTACAACGGATTAAAGTTTTTGTCTTAAGCTCCCCACGACACTCGGAACCACAATCCGATGCTCTACCAACTGAGCTAAGACCACCATGTCGCCTCCGATTTTTCAAAAGCGGGTGCAAAGGTACTGCTTTTTTTTGAATTGTGCAAATAAATCTGAAAAAAAATGCAAAAACTACTGCATTATTTCTGCTAATGGCACCTTAACAAACTCACGTTGCTCCCATAAAGGGTGGGGGAGCGAGAGCAGCGGGATGCTGATTTCGCAATGTATCTCCTTGCCGGAATCATCGAAGGCACGTATCAGATCGATGTCGATACACCGGTCGGTGTAATTGCTCTTTTTCGTGCGTCCCAGCATCCGTTCGATAGTTTGCGTGAGATGCAACACTTCCAACGGACTCTTATCGCTCTCGGCCATGCAACAGAGGTTGCAGAACGCATGCTCGCTTTCAAAACCCCAAGGCTTGGAGTAATAAAAGGAAGAGCAGCGACGGACAGGTCCGATTTGCTGCTCAATGCGTTGTAAGGCTTGGCGAATAGTTCCTTCGCGGTCACCGAGGTTGCTGCCTAAAGAAAGATAGTATGTTACCATTCTCGTGCTAAATAATGTGTCATTTTGACCATTTGCGGATAGACGACGGAAGTCTTCACGACAGGGGAATTGTCCAGCCAATGGTAATGCTCGTTGGTCTTATCCATTGCAAAAACCACTATCAGAACAATAATGCCATATTTGCACAGTCCGAAGGCTCCTCCTAACAGTCTGTTGGCCCATCCGAGATGTATGGCTCGAAGGAATTTATGAAGCAGTTTGGCCAGGATAGACAGCACGATGGCGATTGTAAGGAAAATCAGGATATAGGCGACCACATCGCACACTTCTGCAGGCCATGCGAACTGCTGTAAGAGCCATGCGGAGAAGGATTGCGCCCAAATCCGCGAGCCGAGCACTCCGAGAATCACCACCGCAATGGCGATGATCTCGGAGACAAGCCCGCGCATCAAACCTCTAACGAGGCCTACAAGAAGCGGCAGGAGGATAAGAACATCCAGCCAGTTCATGCAATCACTTACTAAACCACTTTAGTCCTCGTGGTTATAGTAGTAGTTAATGTAATATACCGGATCAAATTCCTCAGGCGTCCATTCCGTGCCGAGAGGAATACCCGGCATGGGGAAATTACTCTTCAGTTGGATATCCGGAATACCTACGCCCGGAATGCCACGCGGCGTGATGGACCATTCCGTTCCCTTGAGTTCGCTCTTAGGCGGAATATAATTCGCATTGTCCGCGTACCAGCCAACGATGCCTGCAACAGTTCCTTCCCAACGTTTGCAGTTTGTCACGGCTTTGAGACTATCCGGTTGTGCACCCGGAAGGAAGACATTGGCAAATTTTGCATACTCGGAGCAGGAACAGCAGATAGCAAAATTCTTGTTGTTGGCTTTGTTGAGCAGGATACGGCTCTGCGGATAGCCGATGTTCAGGGTTGTCGGAGCGAAGACGTTCGCCACTTCGGAGGTATCCGGGTGTTTGTACACGCAATCAGTGAACGGATTGCTGTCATCTTGTTGCGTCGTCTCACCGGTGAAGTGTACTTTCTGCAGGCGAACGAGTCGTCCGTCAAAATGGCGTACTTTCTTCATGTCCTCTTTGTTCATCGCCGGTTTACGTGGCACCATGGAGAACAGTTCATCGAGTGTCACTTCGTCGTAGTTGAGCAACGACGGATCCGGACTGCCAATCATCTTCGCCGCATTGCGGAATTTCGAGGCAGGGATACGTCCCGGTGCCCATCCCACTTTCTCTTTTGCGCTGTATGCGAACACGTTGTCGTTGTACGAGGGCACGCAGAGTTGCGGTTGGCCGGCATATCGTCCTACTGCCAAGCCGTTACAACGGATAATGATTTCCTGTCCGATTTGGTACATACCTCCGCTCGAACCGATGTCGGCCGAGATGCGCAGGTTCTGCTGGTCGTCGTTCACGATCTGCTGGATGACCATCGCCTTGTAGAAGTTACCGGCGTAGTCGTCCGTTGAGATACGACCGCGGATATAGATACCTCTACCGGTCGTCGGCAGGGTGTCCACGGAGAATAGATAGATACCATTCCCATTGGTCGTTCGCGTACGGTACGGGCAGGTGTCACTCATGAAGTTTCCTTCCTCGGTCATGAACGTATCCAGGAACTGCTCCAGCGTGAATATTTTCCAGCCTTCCGGGTTGTTCTCGTCCAGCCATTTATGCAACGAATCCGCCCCTGCAGCCGTGGTGTCAGACGGGAAGAAGACATCCTGCTCGGTGAGAGCATTCGGCTCACAGGAGGTCACGAAAAGTACGAAGGTACATAGTACTAAGTACAATATATTTTTATTCGTCTTCATATCGTTTAGAATTTATAGGTTACAGTTAAGAAGAAGTTCACGCCCCAAGCGTAGTAGTACTTGGACGGGTATTTCCATGCATTGGCGGTGATGACCGAATTATGATAGTCTTTCTCTCTTTGGAGGACGCCGCGCGGCAGACGAGCCTGCTGGTAGCCACCGGTCTTGAAGTGCGTGTTGTTCGTCACGTTCGTCACGCTCAAGTTGATGGAGACAGACTGTCTCTTAGGCAGATAGATCAGTTTACCTACCGACACGTCGATGATGAACCGGTTGAGCGGGTTGGTAGCCGCCAGCGACTCCTGCATAGACATGAGGTTGTACGGGTATTTGAGTACCGGCACGCCGTTTCCATCGAGCACTGCGTTCTCATAGGTGGCTTCGCCGAAGGTAGGACTTGTCGGATCGGTATCCACTGTTGCGCGTGTAGCCTTGTCGTCCGTTGTCTGGATAGCATTGGCGTAGCTGTCACCGTACCATCCGTTCACCGGCGTACCATCGATGCGCATGCCGGTAAACAAACCTTGCATGCGGCGGCTCGGAGCTACAGAGAGGTAGTTCCAGTCATGGTAGTTGACGGTGATGTCAGCAAACCACATCTTCGGGTGGAAGAAACTGAGTTTCAGACTGGCGTTGAGTTGCGGACCGGTCGAGAGTTTCAGACCTTTGAGCAGCACTTTGTCGGTGGTCTCGAAGATCAACTCTTTGGAGATGTCGTTCTGCGACATCGGCATTCCGTTCTCAGCCGAAGTGATGGCGGTTGCATCGCTGGTATAGCGGTAGTCGCCGATGGCTAATGCACCGGTCAAAGTGAAGTAGGTACCCATCTTCACCGCTGCAGCTGCTTCCATTCCGATGTACCGTTTGTCGATGCCGGACATAGCCTGGTTCACGAACGTACGTGCCTCGTCGTCGTAGTAGCCGTTGAGCTCGGAGCCGTTCCAACTCTGCGTGAAGAATCCGGTGATACGACCGCGAACGATCGGATAGTTGAACTCGTAGGTGAGGTCTGCGGATACAACGCGCTCGCTGGCTGCGTAGAACTCACTGAGGTTGCGTGCGTTATCGTGCACATAGATGTTCTCCAGCACGCGGTCGTGTACGCGCTGCGAGATATATGCATCGCGTGCATAAGGGGTGCGGGTCTCTACTAACGCATTCACTTTCAATCGGTTACGTCCGTTGATCTTGTATATCGCGCCGAGTTTGAAGGCGGGATCGAAGGGCATCATGACCATAGTATTTCCATGCATCGCCATTTCCTCTGCGCTCTTCAGCAATCTTGGTCAGGTACCATGCACGACCGTTCACCATGTTCGTGAAGCGCTGCATGGAGCTGTATTGGAGTTGGAGCGCATAGTAGAAGTCCACCTCGTTGAAGTTCCACTCGTTCTGGAACCACACTTTGGCATTACCCATGTTGATGCGGTAGTCGTATCCGAAACGTTTAGCACTGTTACGGATGGTGTCGTTATAGTCACTGGCTATCTCGTTCCGGCGCACGTTGGCTATATCCGCTTGCGTGAAGCCGCCGTTGGTAGCCAACTCCTTGATGTCTCGTTCTGCGAAGGCATCTACGTCAATCCATTGGTTACCGCCCAGCAGGTCGTCGATCGACTTGTAGTGGATACCCTGCGAGAACTTACCTTCTACGCCGAGGGTCATCTTCAGGTGGTCGAACTGCGTGTTGAAATAGGTGAACGCACCGGATGCCTCCTGGATGTCGTTGTGACGACGCTCGAGGATATAACGGGCGGAGGTGACAGTGTCACGTGCGCGGTCATTGGCATTGTTCGCGAAGTTCGCCGCATAGATAGACTCCCAGTCAATCTGGGTGGTCTTGTTGTCACGCGACTTCCAGAGATTGACGAGGCTGTTGTATGCGTCTTTGTCCACGGACGGACCAATGAGGTTGCCGTCATCGCCAATGAAGCCCGAACCCAGGCTGCGACCGTTCAGGTCCTCGCCGATGAACAGACCCCAGGGATAGTGGTTTCCGTTCTCGTCATAGAGCTGGTCTTCGGTGTGCTTGGCGTTCGCGTTCGGGTTAGCGATCTGTCCGTCCCACATGAACGACGGCAGGTTGCGGTAGTAGTCCGGACGCGGGTCCGGTGCATTGTAGAAGTTGATCGCCGAGTTCGAATAGAGCGAGTAGTGATAACCTGCAGCCAGGTGGAAGCGCTGGTTCTCATCGATCTTGTAATCGAAGGCAGCCACTACGGTCGGGTCATACGACTTCACGATACGCGAGTTGCGTACGCGTCCGTTCTGATAGCCCCAATAGGGGTTGTAGTTGATCGAACCGGTGAGGTCATACACTTCTTGCGTCACGGCTGCATTCTGTCCGCGCTCTGTCGGGGCACCGAAGGTGAGGATCTTCAGCGCGGCATTGTCCCAGAGTTTCTCTACCGAGAGGAAATAACCGAGCGAGTAGTACTTGATACCTTCGCCGATGATACCTTTGTTGTCGATGTACGGCGAGAAGCGGTAAGCCAGCTGTGCGATGACGGACCATCCATTGGACAGCACGCCGCTTGCGTAGGTCGCATTCAGACGGGCTTTGTAGTTGCGGTTGGTACCCGCAGCACCTACTTTCCATCCGGCCGCGTAGCGCGTCGCACCCATCATGTAGTTGGTCGAGGTACCGATGCCACCGAAAGTGAAGTTGGTAGCCTCCAGCGGGTTGAGCACTTCTTTGTAGCGGCTGGCATCATTCAGACCACCCATCGCCGAATAGTTGAACTGACCGCGTTCCTGCGAGTTGAAGTTCAGACCTTCGATGTAATAGTTCTCCTGTGACGACTGATAACCGCGGTTACGGTAGCGGGCGGTGGACCAGGCAAAAGAGATGGTCGAGTTGAACACGTCGGTCGAAGCCGAGGACGAGGAGGCTTGCGATTGCGAGCGACCTTCATCATCCGCCATTTCCTCCTCCGTCAGGTTCAGCAGGATCTCGTCTTGCGCCAGGCTGACGATGTCCGGACCCATCTTGATGTCGTCCAGCACATTCTCCTTGTCCGCCTGGAGAGTAATCAACTCGAGAGCAGTGACGAAGCCGTCTGCCTCCACTAACACCTCTTCGTCCGACGCTTCCAGGTAGAGCAGGGTAAACTCACCTTCCGCATTCGTCGTAGTAGAGATGTTCTGGTTCGCGAGTGTCACTTTCGCACCAATAATCGGTTGATTGGTGTTGTCCGCAATCACTCGTCCCTTGAGTGATGTCTGTGCGAAGGTCGTCAGACCTATTAGCAGCGCAAACATCAGAGTTAAGAGCTTGTTTCTCATACGATTGTTTGTTAGTGTTTTTATGGTTAATATTGTTGTTTGTTAGAATTCAGCGGTCTTGGGGGTACGCGGGAATGGGATGACGTCGCGTATGTTCTGCATGCCCGTCACGAAGAGCATGAGTCGCTCGAAGCCGAGTCCGAAACCTGCGTGCGGTGCGCTACCGAAACGGCGGGTGTCGAGGTACCACCACATATCTTTCATCGGGATATGACGGCGCTCTATCTCTGCGTTGAGCAGGTCAAGACTTTCCTCACGCACAGAGCCGCCGATGATCTCGCCGATCTGCGGGAAGAGCACATCGGTGCCTTGTACGGTCTTGCCGTCCTCGTTGATCTTCATATAGAACGCTTTGATATCTTTCGGGTAGTCGGTCATGATGACGGGTTTCTTGAAGTGTTCCTCTACGAGGAAGCGCTCGTGTTCCGAACTGAGGTCATCACCCCAGTTGCACGGGAACTCGAACTTCTTGCCGTTCTTGATAGCCTCCTGAAGGATGTTGATACCTTCGGTATAAGGCAGACGTACGAACTCGGTATCCACCACCGATCTGAGTCGCTCGATGAGACCTTTATCGACAAACTGGTTAAGGAACTCGAGGTCATCCATACAGTGGTCGAGCGCCCAGCGGACGCAGTATTTGATGAAGTCCTCTTCGAGGTCCATCAACTCGTCTTTCTGGATAAACGCCACCTCCGGCTCAATCATCCAGAACTCCGCGAGGTGACGCGGGGTATTACTGTTCTCGGCGCGGAAAGTAGGACCGAAGGTGTAGATCTTACCCAAAGCCATAGCTCCGAGTTCTCCTTCGAGTTGTCCGCTGACGGTCAGCGCCGCCTGTTTGCCGAAGAAATCATCGCTGTAGTCGATCTGCCCGTTCTCGTCTTTCTTGAGGTTGTACAGGTTCTTGGTGGTCACCTGGAACATCTGTCCGGCTCCCTC
>CADBVL010000088.1 GCA_902798015.1 uncultured Bacteroidales bacterium | reverse complement strand
TATAATTTCCATCTCACACAAACGGCTGGCACAATCCGTGTCAGCAAAGTTGAACCGTACACAGGCAACTACTATATCCGAACCGACTGTGCCGGCTCCACCAAATGGGAGAATTACCGAGCAACCGACCACCAGATGACTTATTCAGAATTCTCAAAGAGTCGTAGCACGAACAAGTTTGGAGAGTTGTTTACGCACTATTACATGCATTGGTGTCCGCGTGGAATGAACGTGAAGTTTGTTATCGCGAACGATTATAGCATGTGTATCACCGATACGTTGATCAAAGATATAGACGATCCGTACCAAAATATCTATGAGAACGATTTGGGTGGCAGAGCGGATGGAGAATTAAAAGCTGTGTCTTATAGTGGTACTACGCCCAGTTCCGATGAGACTAGCGATAAATATAGCGCAAATATCCGCTTCATGTACAATGAATCGACGAATAAGATTAGTCGTGCGTACATGAGTTCGTCCACCAACACAACCCGCAAGTTCCTTATTCTCCGCAGTAATACTGAATTCTGGAATGGAGATGGTACGAATATTTCCGGTACCGGCGAAACGAGAGATGGGACAAACAACATTTATGAGGTCATCTTCCAAGATGATGAAGACTGGATTTATGAACGCGAGATCAAGGTGACGCCGAGTGCTAAGTTTAAATTGTATGCAAGTTACGCGCAAGATTCTCCTTCTGAAAACGGTTCGCAGTACTTCCGCGGCGCGTATGCATCTAACAACTGGACTAATAGTGCCAATTACATTGAGATAATCGGCGGCACTGGAGATCCTTGTAAAGTGCGTGTTGTATATGACTTCAAGACAAACCGACTTATAGCTGCATACCTTCCGGATAACGCAGAAATAGATGGCACATTAGATATCAATGCAGATATCATGGTTATTCGCGAGCATCAAGAGGCGGGTCAACAGATTACCTTTGCGAATCCCGCTTCTGCCTTGACCGATGTCAAGACGGTTTATGGTGTTATGCGTTTCAACCGCTGGATACTGAACAACCGTCAACATCCTGAAGACCACATAAAAGAGCATGGCGATACGGATGCACACATAGCAGAATTCCACCCGCTGGTAGGTGCCGGTAGTATGAAATCCGTCTATGAGCGTGCATTATACTGGATATCCTTCCCGTTCGATGTCAACCTGAGTGAGGTATTCGGTTTCGGTACGTATGGTACACACTGGATCATGATGGATTACAATGGCGCTGAGCGCGCTCGTATCGGGTACTGGAAAGATAACGATGAAGGATTCTGGACATACATTGAGGATCGTCGTGGCGTGACGCTCAAAGCCGGAAGAGGTTATGTGCTGGCGCTCGAACTGGAATTGATGAAAGCGAATGACAATACCTTCTGGAATAACCAAATCCAGCAAGTAGAGCTATTCTTCCCGTCCACATCTTCGACGACTGGTACTATCTCGCAGACTACCGTTAATGTGACTGTTCCTGACCATGAGTGTACCATCGACCGCCGTACGGACAAATCTACCCCGGATTGGAACAACGACCGCCGTATAGCCGATAGTCACTGGAATATTATCGGTGTACCGAGTTATGCAAATTACGGCAGTACGTTGTCGAACGGAAGTAGTAATATCACATGGCAAGTCAACCCGAAGGCTGACGGTCTACCATTCTTGTACGAATGGAACGCCAACGATAACACCTATACAGTTCAAAGCGGAACGAAGTATAACTTCAAGGCCATGCACGCATACTACGTACAATATGCAGGTACGTTACGTTGGACATTGGCAAGTGCAACACCATCCATAGTAGCGCGTCGCACTTATGCCGAAGAGTCGGAGAACGTAGAGTTCAAGTTAGAACTGACACAGAACGACAAGATGATTGACCAGACCTTCGTTAAACTGAGCAACGATGAGGAGGCAAGCACCAACTTCGCATTCGGAGAAGACTTAGATAAAGAATTCAACGATGGCAAGGCAAATGTCTATACTTTCATTGAGGGTTATATCCCGTCCGCGGGTAATACTATGCCAATGACTGACCAGACAACGTTAGTGCCGGTAGGTGTAAAGATTACCAAAGCAGGCGAATACACCTTCGCTATTCCGGATGGCACCAGCGGAGTTGGTGTGACGCTCATTGATAACGTAGCCAATACCCGCACGAACCTCAGCGCACTCGATTACACCGTTAACCTGATGGCAGGTACTATTGACAACCGCTTCGTATTGGAGATCTCGCCGATACACAATGCTACAACAGGCATTGAAGAGGTTACGGGTGACGGATTACCGGTTACAGGAGCGCGTAAAGTACTTATCGACGGCATACTCTATATCGTCAAGGATGGTAAGATGTATGACGTTCGCGGAACAATGATTAAATAACTAATCTTTAAACGTTGCGTATTATGAAAAACATGAAAAAGATAGTTATGATCATTGCGATACTGAGCGTGGTAACACTCATTGCCACAGCTCAGACCTACACGCCGCAGACAAATAATCAGGCAATACAAAGCCAACAAATCATGCAGAAAGGGGCATTGTACCAAGGAACGGTGTATGAGCCGTTTGGCGAAAGCGCCCCGTCTGAGTACCATCCAGTGGCAGCCGGAGACAACTCAAGCGCACGTACTATACGTCGTTTCCCGAAGCCAGGTGAGACCGGTCAGTCCGAGGCATACCCTCTCGGGGATGGTTTATGGCCGTTGCTCTTATGCGCAGCAGCCTTCAGCCTCATCATCTCCCTCCGCCGCAAAAAGAGAGCGGAATAATACAAGCAAAGAGAACCCTTCGGGGTTCTTTTTTGCATAAAAATTTGCGTATGTCAAAAAAAAGCAGTACTTTTGCAGTCCCATTTGAAAAAAATGGTGTATATCGCGGAGTAGAGCAGTGGTAGCTCGTCAGGCTCATAACCTGAAGGTCGGTGGTTCGATCCCGCCCTCCGCAACAAAATATGTTTAATATGTTTAAGCATAGATTAGTAGTAATCATTGAGTTGGTTTTCACGCTCTCCGCATTCGCGGTGGAGCGTGTTTCGTTAGAACAGCTCCAATCCGATTGGTCGCGTTATTCGAACCAAACGGTAGTCATCACCACACCGCTTGTTGTGTGTGGCAGTTTTTACGACAGTCTTATTCTGGCTCCCGAGCGTCTCTTCTGTCCGGAAGAGCGTGCACTTGGCTTGGCAGATGGCGACAGTACGATGTACGAGCAGATCGAGGCGCACAATCGGGCCGCGTCTGTTTGTCTGCATTGCCGCAATCAGTATTACAGGGTGCGTACGGGCGATATCGTGCGCGGGTTACAGGCT
>CADBVL010000087.1 GCA_902798015.1 uncultured Bacteroidales bacterium | reverse complement strand
GGATCGGGGTTAGAACGGGGGCAACGCCTATGTAATACCTATGCGCGTCATCTACGATAAACATATACGTTTTCTGCTTGAAGCCATTCAAAACGAGTGGCCTCAAGTGGAAATTTGTCCGTTGAATCCGGAAGAAATTGATGCAGAGGCGGTCAGAGGTGCCGATGTACTCGTTGTGCGTACGCGTACCAAGGTCAATGAGACGTTATTGGCGGGTTCTCGTGTACAATTGGTTTGCACCGCTACCATCGGTTTTGACCATATTGATACAGCCTATTGTGATTCACATGGCATTCGTTGGATGTCCTGTCCCGGCTGCAACGCTCAAGCGGTGTGCGATTATATCGAAGAAGTGCTCGAAGAAATCGGCCATCAGAAGTCAGCAGTCTGCGATCAAACTATCGGCATCGTGGGAGTAGGACATGTCGGCAGTCTGGTGGCTAAGATGGCAGAACGGCGTGGACTGAAAGTGCTGCTTAACGACCCTCCTCGCGGAATCGGCGTTTTGCTCGATGAAATCGCAGAAAACAGCGATATTATCACTTTCCATGTGCCTTTGGATCAAACGACTTACCATCTTTGCAACGAAGCATTCTTGAATCGCTGCAAACCCGACGCACTCATTGTCAATGCAGCACGTGGAGGAGTCGTAGATGAACAGGCTTTACTTCGTAGCGGACATCCTTTCGTTCTCGATACCTGGGATAATGTACCGAATATAAACAAAGAAGCGGCAGCGCGTGCGCTGCTCGCTTCTTTGCATATAGCCGGTTATTCGGTTCAAGGCAAACGGAATGCCTCGCAGATGTGTCTGGATGCTATTGCTGCGGAGTTCGGATTCGAAAAAATCTCCATTCTCCAATCTTCCATTTCCAATAACCAATCACCGCAAGGTGATTCTGCTCCGGGCTGGCTCTCGCGTGTATCCGTTCAACTCAAGGCACATCCCGAGCAGTTCGAATCGCTGCGTAAGAACTATCCGCTCCGCTGAGTCTTAGAATCGGAATGTGGCACCAATCAGGAATGAGATGCCATGCGTGTGATAGCCATAGTAGAGCTCATTCTTGCGGTGGATGAAGTTCTCCAATTGTGCAAAAAGTACCAGATTCGGCTGCGGCTCCGGACGAAGCACTTGTGTACCATCCCCCTTCACTTTTACCTTTTCGGTCTTTGCCTTTTTACCTACCCACATCTCATACTGCACACCCAAATCCAAATCAATCATCGGTTTGAGTACGTGCGTTCCATCTTTGGCTAACGCCAGACGACTACCGGAGAAATGATTGTCCGAATAGAGCGACCAATGCTTGTCGATACGCCCGTCCACACGCAAACCAAGTTCCCATTTAGCGCGGTCGTACAGCACATCACCACTCCATATATAATAATCTCCGTGCGCATGTACGCGTACGATATCGCGGTAGTGATAACTGAATAATCCGCCTACTTTTCCGCGGTAATAATCGGCGTAGAAATAATCCAACTCACCTGTTCCATCGGCTTTCAAGACCGTCTGGTTCAAGAGTACCGCGTATCCTCCGTGCAGTTCAAAGAACACATCCCTATGCGGACGGACACGGAATCCCAATTCGCCGTCCACCGGTGTATATTCTGTCGCATGGTGATCGATGATACCATCAATGATCTTGCGGTAACGGTTGGTTTCCATATAAGCCTGCAAACTACCGAATCCGTGCGAACCGTTGATATCTGCGTAGAACGTGAGCCATTGTTTGGCGATTTGTGCTTCGAAGAAGATATGAGGCGAAGGAGCAAACGATATATTGTCTGTAGCTGATAAACCGTTCTTTCCGTGACCGATATTCATATCCAGATTGACACCCACATGCAGTTGCACGCGACGCCCCTCGTAAGCATAATACGGTTCAATACGCAAGTCATGACGACCATTGTATTGGTTCGGTTGGATGGTCTGCGCCAACGAACCTAACTGAATGAAGTTATTCTGCAGGTAGAATTGGGTACCCACATGATGCTTCTCAGAGTGCCAATCAAACGATGCGCGAGTACGCAATTGATGTTCGCTTACGGCGCCGGGTTTGCTGAATAGTTTATAACCCGTTTGTACCAGATATTGCACATCCTGTTTGGCGTTGGCCTTCACGCCGATAAATGCTTCGGCTGTCCACAACGTGGTAGAACTGTTCGGTCGATCCGGACGATACTGATCTCCGTAACGATGATAGTATATATTTCCTCCGTTCACGCCGAAGTAGAGATCACACGTACTGAACTGATGCGTGAACAGCATGCCGACAATGCTCTTACTTAATGTCAATTCTCTGCACCAATCGCCTTTGTGATGCGCATACAGATCCAGCAATGACTTCTTCTTATCATTCACTCTGTATCCGAAATCGAAGAGGGTATTCGGATGACCCAAACCACCCCTTACATACCCGTTGTACTGACGAGCCGGTTCGAAACGCGTAGGTTGGGACAACATCGGATTGATACTGGCTTCCGGTTTTACCTCTGCGGTATAAGTGGAGTACTCTACGGGGGCTGGTTCAATCGTCGTCTCTATCACAGCCGGTTTGGTGGCTACCTTACCTGCTGACTGTATAATTGGTTGAAAATCACGTTCTACGGTCACACTCCGGTTCAACGCACTGTCGCTCTGCGCGAAGGTGGAAAGACTAATAGCCAACAGCCAGTAGCAAATAGCTAAAAATTTATTCCTCTTCATCCTGTTCCTCCGTTTCTATGGGTTGTTCTTTCTGATCCAGGGCAATGAGTCGTTCTTCGATCAGCGTGGGGATATCATCGCCTGTACGGGTGTAGTTCTGTTGTAGCACGAGCAAGTACTGGCGTGCTTGGAATAGTTCGCCGCGCTCGCGGTTGATATCGCTCAGCAGAATCAGCGCACGCGCTAACCAATACTGCTGTTGCGTATTCATCTGCGTGAAACTCATCACTTCCGCTTCCGCTTCGTTCAGTTGACCGGCTTCGAAATAACTCTGTGCCAGCAGGTATTTTGCCTCTGCGCCTTGTGCCGTACGCACTTCAGCGGCAAGCACTTTCAGATCCGGTTGTGCTTTCGTCCAATGACCCAAACCGATATACGCTTTGGCGCGGCAATAAAGTGCTTCAGCGCGCGTCTCTTCGTTCACCGGCGAATCGGCCAAGATCTGCTCCGCAATGTCAATCGTTGATTGGTAACGTTCCAATCGTTGGCAGCAACGTAAGATACCCAAACGGGCAATGGTCGTGTTCTCGCGACTCGAAGACAAGGCGTGCATCCGATAGAAAGCTTCCAACGCGCAAACATAATCCTCTTTGTCAAAGCAGATTTCCGCCACACGCGTAGCTGCTTCCTCCTGATAGGGGTTGGCACTCATCTCTGCCAGTACTTTGTATTCTTCCAGTGCCTCCGAACGTTTTCCCAACCGGTAATACGAATCAGCCAGGAAATAACGTGAAGATGTGCAATAGCGACCACCAGCACAATACTGCGCAATATAATT
>CADBVL010000086.1 GCA_902798015.1 uncultured Bacteroidales bacterium | reverse complement strand
TTACCGTCAACTAGACGGCGTAATACAAAGAAGAGACGCAACGGAGGGGGACGGGGATGGGATGGAGAGAAAAGGCACATAAAGGAAACCCCGCTACACTCACGTGCAACGGGGTCAAACTAATACCATGAAAAAACGGTAAGACTTAGGTTATTTCAGTTTCAGTGTTTTGAGAATAATCGGTTCCATGATGTCATATCCGGCATCGTTCGGATGCACTTCATCGCCGCTCAGTCCGGACCTTAGTCCTCCGTCAGAATCAACCATGGCTGAGTAGTAGTCCACATAAGGAATATGATGCGTATGTGCATAGTTTCGGATAAGCGTATTGAGTTCGCGTATCTGTTCGGGGGCATCGGAAACGTAGGGGTTCCATCGGAAAGACCTCGCAGGAAGGACGGAACAGAGGACGGGTCGGATATGATGTTTTTTTGCCAGCTCGCACATCGAGATGATATTACCCATGATATGTTCAATAGAAATCGTTCCGTTGTTCTGGGCAATGTCGTTGATGCCGCAGAGAATGACGACCGTCTTCGGACGGAGGTCGATGACATCCTGCCGGAATCGGACGAGCATTTCAGCAGAGGTCTGCCCGCTTATACCGCGTCCGAGGAAACCGTGTGACAGGAAGAAGCTTGGTCGCATCTTATACCAGTTTTGAGTGATGCTATTGCCATAAAAAATAACAGACACTTTTGATTTCCGAGCCTTCAATTCGTCATTAGTCTGGGCATACCTATTGAATTTTGCCCAGTCACGTTGTCTTTTCTGTTGAGAAGCAAGCGTCTCAGAAGGTCGTCCTGTGACAAAGGCAGTAATCGCCTGATCAATGCGGTCACGGTCGGGGAACTGGCGGGAGAAGCCCCAGCCGTGCTTGCCATACGGCACGATGAGCAGGGACGAGGGTACGTTATGGGCGGTGAGGGCTTCGTAGAAGCGGATGGAATTGGTTATGGGGACAGTAGGATCATCCTGACATCCGACGATAAGACAGGGAGGCGTAGCAGATGTAACTTGCTTGTCGCACGACCAGTAGATGCGCTGTTCATCGGTCGGGTTGTCACCGAGGAGTTGGCGGCATGAACCACGGTGGGTGAGCGTGGAGTCCATGGAGATGACGGGATAGACGAGGACACCGTAGTCGGGTCGTGTGATTGAGTCGGTATAATGCGTCAACAGGGATGCAGCGAGGTGTCCGCCTGCGGAGAAGCCCATAACACCGACAGCCGCATCGGGCGTATGCCAGACGGCGGCACTATCACGCAGGATACGCATAGCTTGCAATGCATCGTGAAGGGGGATGTTCTCATGCCCATTGGGAAGACGGTACTTGAGAACTGCCACGATATAACCGCGCGGGACAAAGAAATCCGCCACTTTGATGCCTTCATTGCCAGATGAAACGAAAGAATATCCACCTCCTGGAATGGAGAGGATGATTCCTTTGGGGGCAATGTCGGGGCGGTATATATCCAAGCGCGGTTCGGCTATTTGATAAATCTTAGTCTCGTTTTTAACATACTCATCCGCGGCGGTATAACCATTCGAATCAGGAGCACCGTTCGGATAGAGAAGAATGGTACGCGCAGGAGTGCCGGCAAAGAGGTTCATGGATAGCAGCAATGCTGCAGAGCAAAACAGATGTTTCATAAACAATGGTTATTTGACTATATAGAGTTTGTTTTTTTCACGCCATAATCACAAAGAATTTATTACTGTTTTACAATCAAAATACTCAACTCATAGAGCAGATAGACAGGAAGGGAAACCAGCAGGAGCGTAAAAGGATCGCCTGTAGGCGTGATGACGGCTGCCAGTATAAGTATCGCGACAAAGACATATTTTCTGTACTGTTTGAGATGCGATTTGCGTAATATACCCAATTCAGACAGCAGCCATGTGACAACAGGTATCTCGAACAGGAGTCCCATCATAACAGATAGGATCAGCAACATGGACATGTACGATTGAAGGCTGATGTTGTTTACCACTACGGTACTAATCTGATAGTCGCTCAAGAATCGGAAGGAGAACGGGAAGATAACGAACCAGTTCAGCGCCAATCCTGCCGCAAAGAGTAGATATGCGCCAGCGATAAACAGTATTGTTGAGCATTTGCTATTATTTTCCAGCGCCGGTGCTATGAATGCGAAAAGCCATGTTATCACCAACGGCAGAGCAATCACAAAACCGATGCAGAGCGACACCTGCACATGCGTCAAGAACTGCGCAGTTACATCCAGATTAACGAGAGTATGTCCTGAACCGAGTGGTGCAAATAGGAACGTAAAAAGCGGTTCTTTGAGCGCAAAGGCTGCTCTAGACGCCAATAACCATGCACATACCGATTTAATCAGTACGCCACGCAGTTCTTCCAAATGCTCCCAGAAAGTCATTTTTTTTCTTCCTTCTCATCCTTTACTTCGGTCTCTTCCTTCTCCGTTTTTCCTTCCACACCGTCTTTGAACGAACGGACGCCCTTACCGATACCCTTCATGAGTTCAGGGATTTTCTTACCGCCAAAAATGAGTAAGATAACCAATGCAATTAAAATAATTTCCCATGTACCTAACATAATGATTTACTATTTTTACGATTCAACAAAAATATCCTATTGTTTATTTCGGCATGCTTTATGCCATACGATGCATACGAGAAGCACGGAAAGAGCAGCTGCTACAATCCAAAATATAAGTGCCGGAGTAAAATCGTACGCATATTGTTCCACCCCGCCGACTACGGCAGTAACCGACTTATGTGTGTCTATGAGGAGACCGGAGGCTATGTCTTGCAGTCCGGCAGCAGCATAGGAAGCAACACCGACGACCCCAAGAGCGGCACCAGACGCTTCGCGTGGTACGATATCCACCGCCATTAGTCCGCCAAGGAAACAGATGAGCACACCGATGGCGATACCGAAGAGTACCATGGCAAGTATGTTCACCCATCCGGCATCACCGCCAAAGGCAAAGAGGATGAGGGACAGCACTTCGAGGATACCGGCTGCGACGGCAGGGATGTAACGATTGCCCTTGAAGGCAACATCCGAGAGCCATCCGGAGAAGACGGTTCCGATGATACCGAGCAGGGCATTGATGGATATGATCTGGGTGGCATTGGCGAGGGTGAAGCCTTTGGTCTCTTGCAGGAAGAGGACTCCCCATCCGTTGACGGCATACCGTGACACGTACATAAAAGCGGACGCGAAAGCGAGTACCCAGACATAGGGGTTACGAAGGACGGCTTTCTGCGAGAAGCCGATGGAATGGTCTTTTTTCTGCTCGGGTTGTTCCTCGCCAGCCATGACGGCAACGGAGGGCATTCCTTCAGCCTCGGGTGAGTCATGGAGGAGGAAGACGATGAGCAGGAAGCCGATGATACCGGCGATGGCTGCACCGATGAAACCGAACTGCCAGCCGAGGACGGATACGAGTCCGCCGACGAGGAGGAAAGAGAAGAACTCCCCGAGGTTGTGGGAGAGCGACCAGAATCCGTAGAACGTGCCTCGACGTGAGAGAGGATACCAGCGCGAGAGGGCTACGACGCAAGGAGGTGCACCCATGGACTGAGTCCAACCATTGATTCCCCAGAGGATGGCGAAGACGGTATATAACGCACCTTGGGATATCGCCATTTGGGAAGCAGTGATGATACCGAGCAGTCCGACGACGATGTTCGCGACGGTGGAGATGAGCAGACCGGTAGCCATGAAGCGGCGTATGTTCGAA
>CADBVL010000085.1 GCA_902798015.1 uncultured Bacteroidales bacterium | reverse complement strand
CAGCGGATAGATCACCGGCGTGATATAGACCCATAGCGAGATGATCTTAGCCAGCATGATCTGCAAGTCCCGATACTTCGTCGTCATGGACGAGAAAATCATACCGAAACCCACCGCCATAAACGCCAGCAACAGCATCAGAATCGGGAACAACACCACTTGCCAGTGAATCACCAACTCGGTTCCCGTCGCTGCATAATAGATATAGAACACAGCGAAAATCGCCATCTGGATACCAAACGACAGCAAGTTGGTCGTAACCGCCACCAGCGGCATGATGATACGCGGGAAATATACTTTACCGAAAATATCCGCATTGCTCACAAACGAATTGGAGGTGGAGCTAAGGCAACTGGAGAAATACCCCCATACCGAAATACCCAACAAATAGAACAATATCGGCGGAATACCGTCCGTCGGGATATTGGCAATACCTCCGAACACCGTCGCATAAACGATGACAGACAGCACAGGCGTGATGATAAACCATAACGGACCTAAAATCGTCTGCTTGTACGCCACGCGGAAGGCGCGCTCCACAAACAGCACGAACATATCGCGATACCGCCATATTTCCCGCCAGTCTAACGCCAGTAACTTATCCTTCGGCGTGATCTTCAGATCCCATTTTTCTTCTTCCATATATCCTTATAGTATTCGTGCGCGCGCTTCGCGCACAAATCGGCTGCAAAGGTACAACAAATTTTTGGAATACGCAAATAAATTGAGAAAAATTGCCCAGATATTTGCATATATCAAAAAAAAGCAGTATCTTTGCACCGGATTTGAGAAAAATGTCTTTTTTTTCAATACTTTCCAAGTTAATATATTATCATTTATGCAATACGAATTACAAAAACTCGAGCGTATGTCGCTCGACGAAGTACGTGAGATAGCTGTGAGCATGGGCCTGAATCCCCGCCGTAGCCAGTCTATCCGCGAGATCAGTTATGCCATCCTGGATGCGCAGGCCGACAACCGTGCGGCAATCGTCCAGGCCAAAGAGGAAGCACGCGCCGCTGCTGGCAAACCCGGCAAACGAGAGCGCGTCAGAGGAGTGAAGCGTACCGCAACGAAAGTGGTCACAGAGGGCGCGAGAAGTGAACGCGTGATCGCTACCGTAGGTTCGGAGAAAGAACAAATGGCCGAGATGCAGGAACAACTCAAAGCCAACAACCACCGCCCGAACAAGACGGTGGTAGCGGTTAAACCACTGGCATCGGAGATGCCGAAGGCGGGTAAAGAGGACGCTTCGCTACAGGACGCACCGAAGACGTTGCTTCAGGACGGCGCTAAAGCGCCTACAGGTGCGGCAAAGGCGCAGGAAGAAGCGCCGGTAGTGGAGCAGCCGAAGAAGAAACGCGGACGGCCGAGAAAGAGCGAGCAGCAAGCGGAGAAGCCTACCCCCGCCCCCTCCCTAAAAGGAGGGGAGGAGCAGCCTACCCCGACCCTCCCTGAAGGGAAGGAGAAAGAGGCAGTAGCAGAGCAGCCCAAAGCGGAGAAGAAATTGCCGGATCTAGGAGAGAACGTCCTCGCGATGGGTACCTTGGAGTGCGCTCCCGACGGCTACGGATTCCTGCGCTCGGCAGACTATAACTACCTCTCGAGTCCGGACGATGTCTATGTGAGCAAAGACCAGGTTCGTCAGTACGGCCTCAAGCCCGGCGACACCGTAGAATGCTCCATCCGTATCAACCCGCAACCGGACAAGTTCTTCCCGATGGACAAAGTGATCCGCATCAACGGCTTGGCGCCCGAGTTGGCCAAGAGCCGTGTGGCATTCGAGAACCTCACCCCACTCTTCCCCGATCAGAAATTCAAACTGTGTACGGGTCACGGCGACTCGCTCAGCGTGCGTATGATCGATCTCTTTGCGCCGATCGGCAAGGGTCAGCGCGGACTGATTGTGGCGCAACCGAAGACCGGTAAGACGGTGCTGCTCAAAGAGCTGGCCAATGCTATTCTGAAGAACAACCCCGAGGTATATATGATCGTGCTGCTTATCGACGAGCGCCCGGAAGAGGTGACAGACATGCAGCGCAGCGTCGATGCCGAGGTGATCGCCTCGACCTTCGATGAGCCGGCAGAGAACCACGTGAAAGTGGCGAACATCGTACATGAGAAAGCCAAACGACTGGTAGAGAGCGGTCATGACGTAGTCATCCTGCTCGACTCGATCACACGTCTGGCACGTGCCTACAACACGGTAGCGCCGTCGAGCGGCAAAGTGCTGTCCGGCGGTGTGGAAGCGCAGGCTCTGCATAAACCCAAACGTTTCTTCGGCGCGGCGCGTAACATCGAAGGCGGCGGATCGCTCACCATCATCGCCACCGCCCTCACCGAGACGGGCAGCAAGATGGACGACCTGATCTTCGAGGAGTTTAAGGGAACAGGAAACATGGAGTTGCAGCTTGACCGCAAGCTCGCTAACCGCCGTATCTTTCCTGCCGTCGATATACCTGCATCGAGCACGCGTCGCGACGACCTGCTGTTGCCGCCGGACGTACTGACACGTATGTGGCAGATCCGCAAGCAGTTGAGCGACATGAGCGGCCAGGAAGCGATGGAGAAACTGCGTTCGTACATGGAGCGCACCGAGGATAACGACGAGTTCCTCTTGGCGGTTAACGGGGCTCGTTAACCGCGTGTAGCGCTTTGCTGTTTAAAAGTTTATTGCTTCGCAGTTTATGCGGATATTGATACTAAACGGACCGAATTTGAATCGTCTGGGATTGAGAAAGCCGGAGATATACGGCTCAAAGACGATGGCACAGATTTTGTTGGAGATCCAACGGACTCTGCCGGACGTCCATTTGATCTATAAGCAGTCGAACCACGAAGGAGACCTGATTGATTGGATACAAGAGGCGAATGGTGAAAATGGTGCAAATGGTGTAAAAGGTATCGTGCTGAATGCCGGCGGGTACAGTCATACGAGCGTGGCGCTGCGCGATGCCGTGGAGGAAAGTGAAGTGCCGGTGGTGGAGGTGCATATAAGCGATATTACGAAGCGCGAACCGTTCCGGCAGACAAGCCTCCTTACTGACGTGTGCGCGCATAGTATAATAGGTCACGGAACAGAGGGGTATGAGGAAGCCATTAGATGGCTTCAAGGGTTTAGTGTTTAGTGTTTAGTGTTTAGAGAGTTAGTGAATTAGGTATTAGTTTAAGAATATATGAAACGATTAGTTGGAATTCTCAGTCTCATAGTACTGGTAAGCAGTGCTTATGCGGCTAAGGTGACCGGAAAAGTAATAGACGCCGGCACGAAGCAAGCCATTGACTTTGCCAATGTCAGTGTGCTCAAAGGTACCGACTCTGCCCCGGTCACCGGCACCGTGACGGACGAGAAAGGTGAGTTCAGCCTCGACCTGGCAGACGGCAGTTATACGCTGGTAGCATCATTCATGGGTTACAGCGAGCAACGCCGCGAAGTGACGGTTGCCGGAAAGCCCGTGACTGTTCGCTTTGCGCTGAAAGAAGACAGTAAAGTGCTTCAAGACGTAGAGGTGGTCGGACAAGGCAGCTCTATGCGCTTCGAGTTGGACAAGAAAGTGTTCACCGTTGACCAGAACATCGCGTCCGCCGGTGCATCGGTGTCGGATGTGTTAGAGAACATCCCGTCGGTGGATGTGGATCAGGAAGCCGATTACAGAATCGTCCGTCTCGCGGATACTTTTGAGGCATTCATCGGTAAGCTCAGCTCGGCGGAAGAACTGGGTCTGGATCAGTTATTTTAGAATGGGAGGCTATTCATTGAAAGAAATCATTCTGATAAAAAACGGCGAGCTGGCACTCAAAGGACTCAACAGAAGAAGCTTTGAGGAAACGCTTGCCAGAAATATCCAACGCGCCGCCGTTGC
>CADBVL010000084.1 GCA_902798015.1 uncultured Bacteroidales bacterium | reverse complement strand
TTTATCATCTCGGCCAAGTACCTGTCCGAAGCGGCTGATGTGCAGATCGGTGCGGCGGGTAATAACTACTACGGCGAGCACTGGGGTATCTTGGACTATCTGGCGAAGCCGACCCTGCAAGCCCTGCCGGTACACTATGAGTACTACCGCAATGATGCGAATAAGATCGATGTCAATACCTACGCCAAAGCCAACTGGCGGATCATCAACCGCGGGTCGGAGAAATTAGCCGTGTACGGCGATTTGCAGTATCGCTATGTGCGCTATAGCCGGAACGGAATCAATGAGGAGAACATGGAGGACCTGCCGCTGGTGGCCAACTATCATTTCTTCAACCCCAAAGCCGGTTTGACCTATCAGAACGGCGGACACCTGTTGAGTGCTTCGTTTGCGATAGCGAACCGCGATCCGAGTAGAAATAACTACAAGGAGAACGCCCGTTGGGATGCGCAGACCAAGACCTGGACCAATATGCCGAAAGCCGAGACGCTCTATGACTATGAATTGGGTTACTCGTACGCGCATAGGCGATTTAATATAGGTATTAACCTCTATTTCATGGATTATGACAACCAATTGGTCTTGACCGGCGAGTATAACGACGTAGGTGCGTACAAGACGATGAACGTGAAAGATTCGTACCGTATGGGCGCCGAACTGACCGCAGGGGTACGGATCACTGATTGGTTCGATTGGGAAGGCAATATGGTCATCAGTCGCAATAAGCTATATCGACCTCTATGATAATCAGAATGATTGGAATTGGATCGGTTGTGACAGCGTACAAGGCGAAGTGACGATCGCTTTCTCGCCGACGATCACGGCCATGTCGCTCTTCCGCTTCCATTATGCGGGCTTCTTAGGCACGATCCAGACCAATGTGGTGAGTAGGCAGTACTTGGATAATACGCAGGATGTAGCGGCGATGCTCAGGGCCTATACTACGACCAATGTGAACCTGCAGTATGACCTGCCGATGCAGCGCTGGTTCTCCAAGCGTCGCGGGGTGCCTGATGTGAAGATACTCTGTCAGTTAAATAATCTCTTCAACGCCAAATATGCCAGCAACGGCGGTGCAGAAGCCAGCCGTTTTGCCGACGGTAGCAGGTGCACCTGGTACTACGCTCAGGCCGGCATCAATGTGCATGCCGGGTTCATTGTACAGTGGTAAATGAAAGAAGCAGACACTCAAAAATGAATGTCTGCTTCTTGTGCGCAGGATGAGACTCGAACTCACACGAAATCTGAGTTGGAATCCCATTTTTCTCCCTGACTATCAATCAGTTAGTTAGCAATTTCAAGTATCATTTTACGTTAGGACGGTTTGGGCAGATTTTGGGTCATTTCCTTTCCATCCAAATCGACTGCAAAGGTACAAAAAATATTTAACATGTGCAAATTTTGGGGCATAAAAATGCAAACTTAGCACGATTTTGTTAATTTTCGTATACTTTTCATCTTCTCTTTATTATCGAAAGTATCCTAATGGTTTGAATACCATTTTACCAGGTTCGCAAAATCCACACACGCGCGCATATAAGCGCCGCGCGCACATATGTATTTTAAAAGGAGTTATTGCCCGGCATCCTCTAAATCTTTCTTGATTTTTGGTTCAAGAATTTTCTTCTGATACTTCTTATGTATCTTGGCGCGTGCCTTTGCCTCACGTTTCTGCTTCTCGGTAAGGTTGGTATATACTTGCGTTTCCCCTACACTTTGCATATATGGAACTATCAAGTTGAACTCTGGTAGCGGCTCTAACTCACCAATAGCCTCCGGATGATTCTGAATATATTTCAACCGGCTCTCCAGTTCTGCCACACGATGCTTTAACTGCTCCAGCATGTACTTGTTGGCGTCATCCAATAATTGCGAAGCATTGATGGTGGTCTCTTGATATTGGATTAGCTTCTTCAGATAGCCATTCTCCATATCTGTCTCCGTCGCGTAATCAATCGGTTGACGCGTACGCACAAACAGGGAGTCGATAGTTACATTAAAGAAGTCTGCAACCTTCTCTATTGTCGAGGCCGTAGGATTCTTATAAAGGTTATGCAAACTACTGTTGGGTTTACCGGTCACAGCCATAGATAAGTCTCGCTGTGACTTCTTCTGTTTGGCTAATAAAAGCCTGATTGCATCTCCGTCGTACATAGGTTTTTGTTTCAAAAAGTAATTATAGTGCGCATCTGCGTATTATAATTACTAAAATGCTATAATAATACGCATTTAATGCTAAATTCGTTGGGTATGTCACCGAAAAGCACTAATTTTGCACCACAAAAGTACAACAAAAATTGCAAATACGCAAATATAATACGCAAATTTTATGCAAAATTAGCATTTTTAAGCCAAATTAACTAAAAACCAACCTATATGAAAACCTTTAAACGTTATTATCTTCAATTGACCGGCAGTCGGAGACGCCAGTTCAAACGTGTAGTCATGCAGCGTACAGGATGGAGTAATTCCACTTTCTATTACAAGTGCGAGCATGCGAATGTAACCAAGTTGGAGGACGAGGTTATCAACCAAATCCTGAATCACTATCGTAACGAGGATCGTGCGCAGCAGCGGTTCGTCGAAAAGTACTATGCAAAGCAACACCTTAATTCTTAATCCATGTAGAGAGTTGGACATGTTCCAACTTTCTATTACCCTCTAAAAATCCTAAACTAATATGCTATCAAATCGCACAATAGAATTAGTCCGATTGCAGGTGAATATCAAAGACGTTGTCTCTGATTATGCCACGCTCCAATCGTCCGGACGTAAGTTCAAGTGCTGCTGCCCGTTGCACAATGAAAAGACGCCGTCTTTCCATATTGATCCGGTGCGCAACACATGGCATTGCTTTGGTGCGTGCGGCGAAGGCGGTGACGCCATCTCCTTCATTGAGAAAAAGGAGAAGTTTTCATTCATCGAGGCTGTTCGTTTCCTTGCGAAGAAGCATAACATCCCTGTCGAGGAAGATACCCGCGAACGCACTCCCGAAGAGCAAGAGCAGGACAAACAACGTGAGTCCATGTTGATTGCCTACGAGGTCGTTCAGAAGTACTACGCGGCGAACATCCATAACCAGGACGAGGAAGCTCGTGCTGCTTATGAATACGCCTCCGAACGTTGGGGTATCGACCTCGTTGAAGAAAGCGGTATAGGCTATGCCTATGATGCTTGGGATGGCTTGCAGAAATACGCACAAAAGGAAGCACTTTCTTTACCCTTACTCCAGTCGATGGGGCTGCTTAAACACTCGGACAAAACGCATCAGGAATTCGACTTCTTCCGTGGTCGTATCATGATTCCAATCAGGAATAAATACAATCGTATTATTGGATATACCGCGCGTACGATGTCGAACGATGAGAACACACCCAAGTATCTCAACACGTCCAATAACGTGCTCTATCAGAAAAGCAATTCCATCTTCGGCATTGAGCAAGCATGGCCTACAGCCGCCAAAGAAGGTCGTTTCTATCTGGTCGAAGGAGCGCCGGACGTCCTTCGTCTGCAATCTATCGGCATCGACAATGCGGTGGCTTCGCTTGGTTCTTATTGGACAAGTCAACAACTCGACCTTCTCAAACGCTACGCTACCACTTTGTGCTTCCTGCCGGACGCCGATCGGCACAATATCTCCGAGCATTACGGCACGGGTATCAAGAAAGTGATGATGACCGGTCGTAACGCGATGGCCGCAGGTTTCAAAGTGGTTGTCCGTGAGATACCATTGGGCGCCGATGGTCAGAAGAATGATCCCGATTCGTATTGCAAGAACGAGCGTATCTTCAACGAGTTACCCGAAGAAGATTTTGTCATCTGGTACGCAGACAAGCGCATCCTGGATGCAGGCGATGCGGAGGTTAGTATCTCCATCATTGACGATATTGCCAATGTCGTAGCACTTTGTGACCAAGAGCACGAGCGTAACCTGTACATCGACAAACTTATCAAGCTTGTCCCGGGTCGTAGTACATGGAACAAAGCCGTTCGTGCCGCTGTACAACGCAAGACGGAGGCGCAGTTGCGTGATACTTCTACGCCATCCAACCAAGATCTTTTGGAGCGCTACGGTTTCCAGCAAGTGGATAACCATTACGTTTCGCTGGGCGCAGATGGTAAGATGTTCTCGTGGTCGAACTTCGTCCTCCGTCCACTCTTCCATATTCGTGACTCCATCAACGCTGTGCGTATCTTCGAATTGACCAACATGCGCGGTCAGAAGGAAATCATAGAACTCAAGCAGGAAGATCTCACAAGCATGCAGAAGTTCTCTCAACGTATCGAGGGCCTCGGTAACTACCTCTGGACGGCATCTGCTGCACGGTTGACACAACTGAAGATGTACCTCTACGAGAACACCGAGACCGCCACCCGTATCGACCAACTCGGCTGGCAATCTGCGGGATTCTATGCGTTCGGTAATGGAGTGCTTGCTAATGGTACGTGGTACCCGGTGGACGAATACGGTATCGTACGTCTGCCGGAACTCGGCAACCAATACTTACCCGCATTGTCCACTATCTACAAGCACGATACCCAATTGTATCAGTTTGAACGCAGCTTTGTCCATCGGAACACCGGAGCCGTTTCGCTTCGCCGATACGTTGAGCAGCTAATATCCGTCTTCGGCGACAATGCCATGATCGCCTTCTCGTTCTTATTGGCTACTCTCTTCCGTGATATCATCGTGACGCAGACCA
>CADBVL010000083.1 GCA_902798015.1 uncultured Bacteroidales bacterium | reverse complement strand
ACGCAGCGAATCCTGTCATTGCGAGCCAGCGCCGCAGCGTTGGCGTGGCAATCCGCCCGCCGGAGGCACTGCCAATCACGGAAATGCCGGCTGACCGCAGGGAGAACGGATTGCCACGACCAGTTTGCGAACTGGTCTCGCAATGACAGATCGGGAGTTGGTACTTGTTGACTAAAGCCGATACCCATAAAAGATTATAACTGTCTGGATATCACATTGGGTGAATTCTTCTCCACCCCGGAATTTGATGCTCTGGAACAGGAAATCAAATGAAGTGCCGGCGGACCTCCCACAGGCATACGTACAAACGGATTACCCCGAGACAAACGAAACAGTCTCAGGGTAATCCGTTTATGCCGATCTGAAAGATTTCTATTCCAAAGGAAGGCGCTTTGTGGTATAGTTATAAAATGGAGGATCGGGCAAGGGCAATACCGCATCATGCGGCAAGAGCAGATTCCAAGAAAAAAGGCTCAGAAGCAGAGCGCGATTTTTCCGGAAGATGCCGCAGGCGCATTATGCGGTGTTGCCTTAAGGAAACACAAATGGGCACAGGAGATAATAACCTGTACCCATTTGGGAAAGGACTGTCAGATTTCTGCCATCTGACGGGTTTCTTCCGTGGCTTTCACCGTGGTGAGGGCGTGCGTATGCAGAACTGCTGCAGTCGGATCTGACAGGAAGGGGAAGATTACTTGGCGGGGAATACCAGGATAAGCATCTCGTGCAGATAGGGAACCGTCAGAATCGTGCCATCGGGAACATCCATGGAGGGATCCCGCAGGGTCGCCGTTTGTTCGATGATGCCGTCATAGATTGTCTGGATTTCCTCTGAAACCATATCCACATCGTATTGGGAGGCATCCGGGGAACTGACCCGGGTCCAGAAGACCACGTCTGCACTGCCGCTGGACAGGGCGATCGCACGGGCGGCGGATTCAATGCTCACCAGTTCAAACTGCTTTCCGATGCGTTTGCTGATTTCCGCCAGGATGGCCGTGTTGAAGCCGGCAGGTTTTCCGCTGGCGTCAATATAGTCATACGGGGGAAGATCGCCGGTTACAGCTACCCGGATGGTTTCTGCGCCGTCAATGACCGGCATTTCCACAGCAGAGATGGCTTCAGAATAGATTTGATCCGTCAATGCGCTCAGCGTGCCGTCTTCCTTCATGGCAGAGATGGCACCGTCAAACGCTTCCTTCAAGGCTGTATTTTCCGCTGTCATCAGGAAAGAGAAATCTGTACCAAACACCGAATCGTTTGCCAGATGCAGCAATAAGATATAGGGATTGGAAAAATCAGTGGCGGCCTCTGTGTTCTCATTCCCATTCCGATCTGAAAAGGTGAGATAATAACTGTCCGGATTGAAATAGGCAAGCATACCGCCTACCGCGGTGGGAACAAGCATGGCGTCAATTTCCCCGGCTGACAACCCCATCTGCATGGCGTTGAGATTGAGGAACTGGGAGACGGCGAACGTGCCGCAATCCTATCTGGCGCTGAAGTGGGCGAGACTATCGTTGCCAAAGGAGCTGCTAATGTACATGATAACGACCGCGTAATTTGGTAATACTATGGCTAAAGGAAACATTTTCGTAGATCGTAAAGTGATGGCAGTCTGTATCTCACTGCTCATCGCTTTGATTGGCTTTATTTGCCTGAAGACTTTACCTATTGAGCAGTACCCCGATATAGCACCGCCGACGGTGATGATCACCACATCATACTCCGGCGCCGATGCCAACACCGTAATGAAATCTGTCGTGATGCCTATCGAGGAGGCGGTCAACGGTGTGGAGAACATGGCGTACATGACCTCCGAGGCGTCGGCTACCGGCGAGGTGAGTATCAATGTCTATTTCAAGCAGGGTACTGATCCCGATATGGCGGCGGTCAACGTACAGAACCGCGTGTCGGCTGCATTGGGACTGCTTCCACAAGAGGTAACGCGCGTCGGCGTGAAAGTGGAGAAAAGGCAAAACAATATCCTGCAGATCGCTGCTCTCGTCAGCAGAGATGGTAAGTTTGACAACGATTTTATTGCCAACTACATCGATATCAACGTTAAACCCCGTCTGCTACGAGTCACCGGAGTGGGAGCGGTGCAGAACTTGGGAAATACCTATTCGCTACGTATATGGATGAAACCTGACGTCATGGCGCAATCCGGATTGATGCCCGATGATATCTTTGCCGCTATCGGCAACCAGAACATGGTGGCGGCTACAGGATCGCTCGGAGAACAGAGCGGAAACACCTACCAGTATAACCTCGAGTACAAAGGACGATTGCAGTCTATCGAGGAGTTTGAGGCCATCGTTCTGCGTAGCGCAGGAGGAAACGTGCTGCACCTGCGAGATGTGGCGGATGTGGAACTGGGAGCACTCAGTTACAGCTTCTCTTCACGCGTGGACGGACAGCCCGGTGTGGCGTTTATCATCAACCAGGCACCGGGTGCCAACGCCACTCAGGTCAATGCCTCTATCAACGAGTTGTACGAACAACTCAAGCGAACCATGCCTGCAGGATTGGAGTTCACCATCCTACAGACCAGCGACGATTTCCTTTACGCCGCTATACATAATGTCGTCGAGACGCTCATCATCGCTATTCTCTTGGTCATACTCGTCGTATACTTCTTCCTGCAAGACTTCAAGGCTACCCTTATACCGTCTATCTCGATCATCGTCTCACTACTCGGCACGTTTGCGGTGGTTAAGGTCGCAGGGTTCTCCCTGAACATCCTTACGCTCTTTGCCCTCGTCCTCGCTATCGGTACGGTCGTCGATGACGCAATAGTCGTTGTCGAGGCGGTCATGGCGAAGATAGAGAGCGGATACACCTCGGCCTATCAAGCAACCAAAGATGCAATGAGCGAAGTCACCGTTGCCGTCATCAGTTGTACACTCGTGTTCATGGCGGTGTTCATACCCGTCACGTTCATGCCGGGCACCAGCGGCACGTTCTTCACACAGTTCGGTATAACCATCGCATCGTCCGTCGGACTGAGTTGTATATCAGCCCTTACCCTCTGTCCCGCTCTTACTGCCGTAATGTTCCGACCGAAAAACGAAGATCCGAACAGCAAAAAATCTTTCAGCCAATATGTCAAACAGGCGTACGAAGCTGGATACAATGCTATACTCGGTAAGTACAAGAACGGCGTTGCCAAGTTCCTGCAAAAACCTCGACGCGCATGGCTCTGGCTCTTCGCAGCCGTCATCGCTATGGTCTTCGCGATGCGAGCACTGCCTGCAGGACTCGTGCCGCAGGAGGATCAGGGCGTGATCATGGTCGATGTTACCGCACCCGCCGGATCACCGCTCGTTGAGACCGACAAGATAATGGCGCAGGTCGAGGAACATGTGCTGCGACTCGAGGAGGTCGAGAGTTACGCCAAGATATCCGGCTTCGGATTGCTCTCCGGTACAGGAGTAAGTTACGGTACACTCGTCGTACGACTCAAACCCTGGGACCAACGAGAGGGACTCGAACACTACATCGACATGGTCATGGCTAAGTTGTATTACTCCTGCGAGGATATCAAAGATGCACAGATCATCCCCTTCCAGATGCCGCAGATCCCCGGATATGGCAACAGTAACGCTATCGATCTGCAGATGGAAGATCTGCAAGGTGGCGATATGTCGAAGTTCAACGAGGTCGTCAATACCTTCCTTGCCGAACTGCAGAAGCACCCGGAGGTGCAGATGGCAATGTCGCTCTACTCCGAGTCCTTCCCCAAATATAAGGTGGACGTCAACGCTACACAATGCGACCGGGCAGGTATATCGCCCGACGTCGTGCTTAACACTCTCGGAGCATACTGCGGTAGTGCGTATGTCAGCAACTTCAACCAGTACGGCAAGGTCTATCGTGTGATGGCAGGTGCCGCACCCGAATATCGCCTCGATCCAAATTCTCTGAACAATATCTTCGTGCGCGTAGGGGATGAGATGGCGCCCATAGCACAGTTCGTGACACTCACACCTGCTGTGGGCTCTGCTACCCAGAAGCGCTTCAATCTC
>CADBVL010000082.1 GCA_902798015.1 uncultured Bacteroidales bacterium | reverse complement strand
AAAGTTACAACATTTTTTCGAAATAAACAAATTTAGTCGAACATTTTTACGAAAAAAGTGACCCGAAGATCACTTTTCTTTGGGTATTGCCCGATTTTTATATTCGTTTACCCAGTTCGTACGCCTCTTGGAGTTTGGCATTGCCTGCAATCTCTTTCGGATCATTCACGCCACCACAGAACAAATGTCCTTTTAGTGCGCACTTCTCGTAGCAATCGATCCATCCTTGCAAACCGCTCTCGGCACGTTTGGGCGTGAACTCCTCATCCTCGGCAGCCGTGGTCAGCAGGTAGATGTCGCGGAACTTGTAATCCTTCGGGTACATGGCGTTCATCCGGTCGATGAGCGTTTTCATCTGCCCCGACATCTCATAGTAATAAATCGGCGTTGCCCAGCAAACGACATCCGCGTTGAGCACACTCTCCATGATTGCCGGCACATCGTCCTTGAACACGCACGCGCCGGTCTGCTGACACTTCAGACAACCGATACAGAACTTTATCTCTTTGCCTCGCAACGAAATCAGCTCAACCTCATGTCCCGCGCTCTTTGCGCCTTCTGCAAACTGCTCCGCCAACTGATGGCTATTCGATCCCGCCCGGAGACTTGTTGAAATAACAACTACTTTCATATATGCAATTTACTTTAGATTCTTGTTGAAGAACTCCGCCAACTTATCCCAAGGAATGAGGTTCTTGGGTTCGCCTTTTCCTTCAGGTTCGGTATAGCCGCCATCATAGAGGTCGCAATGGGACGCACCTGGAATGATAAGCAACTCTTTGTTCTCGGGACACGGATTCGGAGCCACCACGGTCTTGTAGCCATCAGCCTTGCCGTCCACCATGTAACGGTACGCCGCTTCGCCGAAATAGCGGCTGTGGGCGTTCTCACCGTGCATGATCAGAACAGCAGAACGGATCTCGTTGATGTAATATAGGAAACGGCTATTGGCGTACCCCTGCGTGCCGATAACACGCCAACCGTCATTCGAGTTACCGCTGCGCGCATGGTAGCCACGCGGGGTCTTGTAGTAATCGTAGTAGTCCTTGACAAACTGCGGTGCATCGTCCGGCAGCGGGTCTATGACGCCACCCGCCATGGCTTGCGGGTCTGTGAGGCGTTGTGCTGCCAAAGCTTGACGCGCTTCGTAACGTGCTGACTCATTATCTGCGGAATCGAAATAACCATCTCCCGACACACGCGTCATGTCGTACATCGTTGAAGCTACGGTCGCTTTGATTCGTGTATCAGCCGCAGCAGCATTGAGCGCTATGCCGCCCCAGCCGCAAATGCCGATAATACCAATACGCTCTGCATCCACTTCGGGCAGTTTGCTTAGGAAATCCACCACTGCCATGAAGTCCTCGGTATTGATGTCCGGCGAAGCCGTACGACGCGGTTCGCCCGAGCTCTCGCCTGTAAATGAAGGATCAAAAGCCAGCGCAATAAACCCGCGCTCTGCCATCTTCATCGCATACAGCCCCGAACTCTGCTCTTTGGTCGCGCCGAAAGGACCGGACACCGCGATTGCCGGAAGACCGCTTTGCTGACAGACCGTTTCACTGACAGACCGCTCCGCTGACAGACCGTCCTGCGGACTGACAGACTTAGGTGTGTAGAGATCGCCCACCAAAGTGAAGCCGTACTGGTTTTGGTAGGATACCTTTTTGTGGTTTACTTTCTCACTAAGCGGGAAAACTTTGTCCCATGTGTCATTTTCGCATTTTTTCATTTTCTCATTTGAATTTGTGCAAGCAGCAAAAGTAATTACCGCGAGCATAAGGGCTAAAAACTTACTCATATTTTCTTTCTTATCTGAAATTCGCTGCAAAGTTACAACATTTTTTGCAGATACGCAAACACAAATCGCCCGAATATATACCAATTTTGCAGAAACACACAAAAAATGTACGCTTTTTAAGATTAGGTTATGGTTTCTCGCCGGTGTTTTGTTGGTCTCTCCTCCCGTATCTCTCCCGTATCCGAGTCGTATCCGGCAGGTAAGCGCAAAAAGTGACGATTATTAAGATTCAGATTATTGCATGTTTAACGTAGTGATGGATAGATCACTCATACCTTCTATTGCATCACTCACATTAAGCATCAGTTTTGGGTCGCTCACGTTCCAATGGAAAGTATTGCCCCCATTATATTTGCGCGTTTCGGATTGTAAGAAATATACATAACCAAACGTCCTTCCATTCCGCACAAATCGGTCTATACAGACAACTCGTTTATCTCGCTTATTGATGACAATATTTCGCCAGATTATTGCACTCGTCTGCTGAGCATGATTCGGCATAAAAGTCGTCTGATATACCATCGTTGCGCCTTCTTTGTCCACCTCGTAATCCGGAAGCAGCGCAACAATATCGTCACAACGGAATGAATATGTGTACTCATTCACGGTTTTGAATTCACTCACTTTGAAAGGTACATCTTTCCGCACGGCATCTGCAAACTCCTTGCTCATCGTTGCACGTTGTACCGCGCATGAGCATGTAATACTAACTATTAGTATGAAACACCATATTTTCTTCATCGCTTATTACCATTTAGCGTTCATTTGTTTGGCGTATTCGTCTAATGGATTCAGCCCGACTGCACTCCGCCATATATCCACACTATCTCTATTGAGCAAGGTATAGATAACCCGCTCACCTGCTGAGTCTTCTACTACCTGTGACCCATACTTCTGCGGTCTGCCTTCAAACATATTTATACGGTCTTCCAGAAGCGCTATATTATCCCAACTGATTTCTCCTTGCTCAGCGGCTTTACGTAACATTGGATAAAAAGTCTTTTGATACTCGACATCACTATGTTGGATAACCAACCAAATTACGCTATTATTAGTTCCCACGATTGCTTTCGACGGGAATCCGTATATCTGTAGAATATCTTGGATTTCTATAAGATTCATAGAATCAGCTCTCTGCATTTCATGAACGAGCGAATCTATTGTTCTCTCATTAGAGTTCGTTTTGTATGCAAACAGGAAATCATGCCGTGGTTTCTGATCACGTTCATGTATCGCTTGCAAATGGGCTATTAGTGCTTTATCGTAATTCCGCTCGATTCGTTCCTGGCGTGCTTCTACTGTGTCCCTAAAAATCTGCCACTGAGGGAAATTGTGCAGGTGTTTGTAATCCGGATTTGTAGCAAAATTGGAAGAATACCACTCCTTGTTCGTGCTAATCAGTTGGTCCAGGCGCAAGAATGCCGTTTGCTCATCTCCTGCCATCGAGGCAACTGAGGCTGCATTGGAATAGTGGTAGTCTTGAGGAGCGGCATCGTTGGCTGCAAATGCCAATTTGTAGTAATAATTGGCGCGTGTGTAGTCTTGTGCCATATAGCACGAATCGGCTTTGTTTATAGCAGTCTGGAAAGAGAGGGATGGTTTCGCGCACGATGTGATTATTGATATAAGGAGGAATATGCTTGTCCTAAATTTCATTTCTTTGCAAATTTGGTTGCAAAGGTACTAAAAATATTTGACATATGCAAGATTTTCTGCAGGAAATACAAAAAAATCTGCACTTTTGATGCAGATTTAGGATTTTTCTTATTTCCCTAATGAATTATATTGTTCATCATTAACAGGCTCAAGCCATTCGTTCGTGGCGCCCGGTTGCTCTTGGGTATGAATCGCCAAGTGCTGCAACCACGAGTCCGCAGCGGCTCCATGCCAATGCTTGACGCCTTCGGGGATAGCAATCACAGCTCCCGGAGTAAGCGGAACAGCGGGTTTGTTCCACTCTTGATACCAACCTTTACCACTCACGCAGATCAGAACTTGCACCGCTCCGTGGTGAATATGCCAGTTGTTGCGGCAACGCGGTTCGAACGTCACATTCGCCACACCGCCCAAATACGGTTGGAGATAACTCTGGCCTACAAAATACTGCGCGTAAGCAGAGTTGGGCGAGCCAACAGACCACTTCGTTGTTGGACCGCTTGCGCTGTTAGACCGTTCCACTGTTAGACCGCTATCGCTGTTAGATAACTCATCATAAGCTTTCGCCAAACGCCCTGCTTCGTTCAGAAGTCCATTTGCGGCGAGAGCCACCACAATGCCTTGCAAC
>CADBVL010000081.1:6616-13152 GCA_902798015.1 uncultured Bacteroidales bacterium | reverse complement strand
GAAGAGAACCAGGCTTTACCGGCATTCTCGGCGCCGGTAAGGAAGTCGATTATGCGCTGCTTTTCCTCTTTGACGCGCTCCATCCGCTTCACATTGTCGGTGATGCCTTCAGCGCGGAAGATACGCTCCCAATAGCGTTCGTTGACCTCTATCTGGTACTTGATAGGGGCAGCGTTCTGAAGCTTGGCTTTCTTGGCGGTGGTGATGAGTTGCTTGATGTCGTACCAGCGCGATTTGAAGATAGCGGCGTAGTACGGTATAGGATAATAGGTATTGCGCGCGGTGGGTATGCGCGTGACAATGGCAAACTTGCGTTTCTTGGTGCCGTTCTTGAGGCGGGTTTGCAGATCCGTCCACGGATTATAGAGATTGAGGAGCGGAATATGCTCTACATCGGACGGATTGACGAAATGCTCCCAGTTGGCAAAGAGTATTTCTTTGCTTGTGCCATCGGCAGTAGCGGGCGTGAAGCGACAGTTGCAGGCTTCCTTGCGGAGCATGGTGGTGATGCGTGTGCCATCCTTGGAAAGAATGATCAAGGTGACACAGAAGCCGAAGTGTTTGAAATCGAGGCAAGCGCCGAGGAAATAATCCGCCATGTTGTTCTCGAAGAAGAAATCGGTGATTTGCTTCTTGACATCGGCGGTACACTCGCAGGTATCGTACTGGAGACCTTGACCGTAGCACACTTCGGCGTTCCACTGCTGGCAGGTGGTCAGCGTCTCGTCGGCTTCAATCTTCTTGAGGACGTTATAGGGCATGAGGTTGTCCGCTCCCCATGGGATGTACTGGGTATGGTCATCCAACTGGATAGGAGAAATCTCGCCATCCTCCTTGAAGATTGTGGTGGTGTCGGTAACGAAGACCGCGCGGGCTTTGAGTTGTGGTATATCTACCACGGATGTAAAACCAAAATCCATATCTTGCAAATTTTGCTGCAAAGATACTCAATTACGCGCGGGCACGAAAAGACACGGTTAACTAATAGCAACGTAAGTTGTTCTCATCTTCCGTTATTCCGGCATCATATGCCGCTTCCGACGAAAAACAAGCAAAAAAGGCGGTGCTCTCGCCGCCATATAGATGCACACAAAAAGAGACGGCTCACGATGTACGTGAACCGCCTCTTGCGATACAATTAGCCTTCCGGCTATGATTTATTTAACCTCTGCACCGGTAGCGTTGTAGAGTTTGCCGTTGCGCTCGATGAGCAGCATGCCGTTGCGAATGAGCTTTGTACTTTGTGCCTTGTCAATTTGTATATTATCAACGGCTGTTTCGCCACCGCTTGGTACGATGGTGAATACAAACGTGACATCGCCACTAAAACCATAAATATTCCCATCGAACGATACGCTGGCGGCATTGCCGGTCCATGTCATTTGGTCTCTATTACCTGACCAGCCACCAGTGGCTTCAATTATACAGGCATCATACGCAGATACTACAATCTGTGTGAAATTGCCGAGGTCGGTGGTAAATGTTCCGGGGCCATACAGATCACTATCATCAATATCACAGGTAACCGTGACACCGTCCTTAGTAAACGAACTACCGGAGCTGGGCAAGTTATAACTGTTCCATGTGACGGTGATGGGCTCTGCCCACATGCCTACGCTCATGAGCGCGGCAAAAAGTAATGTAAAGATTTTTCTCATACTTTAAATGATTTTAGTTAATAAATATTAGTTAATTTGTTATTTATATACGACAAAGCGACAAGTGCACGAAGCACCTGCCGCTTGTTTGTCAGTTTATCTGCCTGTTCGTTACCTCCTGTGAGCCGGTCTCGCAGCACATACATACATTCGCCGCCGCGCCTGCCATTAAGAGGTTATATGGTAGAAAATGATTCAGTATCATACTTTCAAAGTGAGTAATTAGATTCATTTATCAAAAATTGCTGCAAAGGTACTATTTTTTTTTGAAATATGCAAAAAAAATGTGCAGAATTGCGTATTTTTGCTATAAAAACACCTCTAAACCGTTGATTTTGGAGATGCAGACATCGCGGACGGTGCGGATTTCGTTGGAGCGGAGGAACTTGATGGTTCGCGTACCCTTATAGAAATCGTACTTTAGGGAGATGACATTGGGGTACGAGACAAGTGAGCCGTCGGATTTGAAAACGACGAGATCCACGGGATCGGGGCGCAACATCATTTGTTGGGCGGTGGAGATGTGGATTGCTTGCATTATTCAGCGATTTTTTGAGCGAATAACTCGCTTAATGGAACGGAATGGTTGTGCATGATATCGGTAAGGGAAGCATGGAAGGTAGCGAAGACGTGCTCATCGGTGGTGACGATGGCGGACTCGTTACGATTACCACGGGTCAGGTTCTGCGAAGTGATGATAGAGACTGTCTGCCCGGCAGCGGACTTTATCAGGATCACCTTCGAGTGGTTATCGGCGAGATAGGTGTGCTCGGAACGGCCAGAGGCGAAGCGTCTTCTGCGTAGCCTTGAAATCAAGGACGAGGTGGATAGCGTCCACCTTCCCTGATTTCTCGATGAAGAACAAGCGCCGCAGGAACTCCTCGGAGATGGAGAAGGAAGTCTGCCAAATGGTAGCCCTTCCGACCTGTTCGAGCACCCACTCAACGACATCGGCCACCTGCAAGGTGTTCGTCAAGTAACACTGTAGCGGACACGATGCAAGCGGCTTGAGATAGTCATCTATGGATGCGTTGCGCTTCATGCTTTAGCAGCCTTCTTCGGAGCGGACTTCTTGGCAGCGCCTTTCGTGGATGCCGTCTTTGCGGCTTTCTTCGGCTTCGCTTCCTTCACCGGCGTATTGTCTGCCGGTGCAGCGGGTGTTGGCTCTTCCGGCGTATTGTCTGCCGGTGCTTCCTCAACAGGCTCTGCAGCCGGTTCTTTCTTCGGCTGCTCCGGGAGCGGTTCACCTACTTTGTAGTGATCATATTGCTCCCAGTTAGCATGGTACTGCTTATCGAGGGCGATAAGCTCTTTGAGGAAGGGGTAACGCTCGCTATCGGGGCAGGTGCTGTGCTCGACAGAGAGCAACTGCAACTGCGTATGCAGGCGGCGCATCTGCTGCATGATGGACATGTTCTGCGCGTAGAGGGCTTGAATCTCCAACGGGAGCGCGTCGTGATCCGCGCGTTTGCCCTTCTTGAACTCTTCATGTTCATCTGCCAGGTTATGCTCTTTGGCGATGGATTGGACCTGCTTGCCCATCTCCAAAACCTGCTCATGCGTGAGTTGCTGGAGATAGAAGTTATACTTCTTCTGCAGCTCATACTCAATGCGCGAAGCATAGTGGTTCGGGCGGCGCATGAAGTTCTGATACATGATGCGGTTGTTGGTGAGTTGGAGCACAAGCAGTGCGCCCTCTGCCAAATCTCTCTTTTCCGGTTCAGCCTCAAGATAGGCTTTGACCTTTTGGATTACTTCTTCTTTTAACATGGTTATAGGTTGTTGTTTATGCCCACGACAAAGAACATGTTCTTGCCGAGGGGTTCGAGTAAACGATACATTGCGTTGAGTGTTGAGCCGGTGGTAACAAAATCATCAAAGATGATAAGGTTCGGCTCTGGCGGCAGAAATCCAAGGTCGAAATCGACCGCTACTCGCTGCCGCGAGTGTGCAAGGGCAACATCCTCGTAGTACGGAATTTGCAGTCTCGCTCCGATTTCGGAGGCTATACGGCAAGCAAAATTCTGTGTCAAGTGTCTGCGTTTGGGCGACGGCACAATCGCCCAATGACCTTGTGAGAGGTAGTTGCCCAGCACTTTCTTAATGACCGGCGTGAGATGATCGGCAAAGTAGTTGACCATTGAATCATCCGCCTTGATGTCGGTGAGTTTTCGGCCCTTGATGGATTTCTTCCATATCGACAGCACCGGTATGGACGCGTGCGGACTCATTGTCATGCGTTCGACGGAGAGATCGCACCGCGCTTCGCCCACGTCCGGCTTATGCCAACCGGCGCGTTGTTTCTCGGCGAAGATGTCCTTTACCGGCACAGCAGCATTGCCCGGGCTTGATTGCTCGGACAATGCTTTGACTTCATCTAATGAGAATAGGCTCATACTTGATACGTTATGCGCGATATGGTGCCGCCACCGCCATTATCTACCCAAATGTAATAATTCTGTCCTGCGTGCAGGTTAGCCGAGATGGAAACCTCTGCGGAGGCTGCATCGCCTGTTGCCAAATCATGCAACTCGCTATCGGCGATATGTCCTCGGCGTTCGTTAGAATTATTCGAATGGAAGGTAACAGTGAGGAGTGCATCCCATTCAGGCGTGAAGATGATACATCTGCGTACTCCGGCTGTACCTGCTCCGTTGAAGTGTGCGCCACCGGTATAGAGGTAATCTTTTCCATCGGTTGCTTTCGCACCGAGGATAGTTAGACCGTTATAATCGATGGCTGGCACCTCGTCAGGATCCTGGAGTGAGACTTGCTCCGCGAACGGAGCAAAGTCCCAAACAAGGTTAAGGACGTCAGTCGGGATCGTCGTTACCAGCGTCAATCGTGCCGTCCTCGGTTTCGATTGTACCTTCGTAGAAGGGTGCCGGCACGACGTCGGTTGCTTCGGCGTTGATAGTGGTGGAGGTGGTACCAGTTGCACCTTGACCCAGATCCTGGGCAACGGTGGTTTTGGTGTTCCACATATCAGAGCCGATGACACGGTACTTGCCTTTCATGTCCTCAATGATGAAGACGTTGTCGTTGTTGTTGAGGTATGCGGAAGCCGCAGAAGCCTCTTCGCCAACGGCGGGATGAACGGCTGTGAGCTTGTTGAGCTGGGTCTGAGACGGTACTTCACCTTGTGCCTCGGAGGTTACCTGCGACTTATCCGGAAGGATATCGATGTACTTCCAAGTAGCGTCAGCTACGAGGACGAACGAACCTTGATAGACAGCAGCGGTGGGGCGACCTTGCGCATCCTTGGGAAGCGTAGGCCACTTGGCGATAAGCGACTTGGCGATGTAGTACAGACGGCGCTTGATGCCGGGAAGCTCCGGCGTGCCCTGACACCAAGACAGGGACTTTTGCAATGCTGAACAGTTGTTAGTAGGCATATCTGTAAGATTTAATGTTAAACGTGTTAGGGATTGGAACGGGACGCAGTGTCCGCAGGACGGTTACCCCTGCAAAGCCCGCCGCACTTTGCCCCGGAGTGCCTTGCGGCACAGCGGGACTATGTGCGAACACCCCACAGAACTTAGTCTGCCAATTCTACGACTTTGAGACGGCGCTTGTCAATCGACTCGAACTGTACACCAAAGAACATGGTGGCGATGTAGGAGAGGATAAACGGCTCGTACTCTTTGACGAGAACGTCCTCGGCATCGGACATCTGGTCGTAGCCGACGAGCATGTTGGCCTTGGGACAGATGTGGATGAACTTGGAGTCTGCCTTGTTATACATGGGGATGATGTGCAGGCGGTTGTTCGATCCCTCAACGGTGAGCTGGTCGTACTTATCGTTGTAGATAAGTCCGGCGTGCGAAGCCTGATAGGAATCGTTGTACTTGTCTGCGAAATCCTGCGAGCAGAACATGTACAAATCTTGAGCGCGCAAGCGCGGATCAAGGGAGTACAGGATCTCCTTGGCGATGTCGCAAGCGTTATCGCTTGTGATAGCCTGAGTGAGCTTGAGGTAGTTACCCTCACCGGCAGCAATCTTGCCTGCGGTGATCTCTTTCTGCGTGATGGTGTCGAAGCCATCGAACAGATCGAGCGAGGTGTCACCCTGCGGGTTGCGCACACCCTTCCAGATAGCATCGTTCAGGTGCTCGGAGAGGGAGATAGCAATCATACGCAGCACGTGGAGTGCGGTAGGCGCTTTCATCTGCCCGTCACCTTTGGATGCAGCCATCTGACCGAGAACGGTGGAGATAGCCGAGTTCGGCTCAAACTTGGCAACGACCGAACCCATGAAGGTTTCGAGCGTACGGAAGTTGAGGTTGAGGTTGAAATCGGTAGAGCGCGACGGCTTATACGGACCGAACTGCGCCGTGCCGTTCATGGCTGCAACGGACTCCTTGTAACGGATACCCGGGCGGGCAGTCATGAATTTAAGCGTGTCCTTGATACCAATGATGGGCAACATCAACAGTTCCGGACGGTACTTGTGAGCGGCTTCCTGATAGGCAGCCAAATCAAATTGAAGTTTTCCTGGCATAGTTAGAATGGTTTAGGATTAATGACTTAGGTTAGACCAAATCGTAGAGTTTCTGCGCAGCGTTGAGACGAGCACAGAAATCATCCATCGGCGTTGACTCCTGCACCTTGCCGTCGTTAACCGGATGGGTGGTAGAATCGCCCGGCTGTTTGTTCAGCTCCTCGATTTGGGCTTTGAGGGTTTGGATCTCCTGATCCTTGGCTTGGATGGCCTCGTTGTGCGATGCCGTGAGCTGGGTTTCTTTGTCAGCAGCCGCTTTGAGCGCTGCTTCGATTTGTCCCAATTGCTCCTCATTCATCTCGAACTTGCCATCTTTGAGTTCGGCAGCTGCCTCCGCCATCAGCAGAACGGCAGCCAATAATGGGAATTTCTTCATG
>CADBVL010000081.1:0-6564 GCA_902798015.1 uncultured Bacteroidales bacterium | reverse complement strand
GGCTTCCGGCTCTTTGCGCTTACCGGATTTGAAGAAATCCGTTAACGCGGCAAGCAACTTCTGGAACTGCGAACTGGCTTGCACCGGCACATTGGGAATGGGCATACCGACAGCGGCCATTGCAGACGCAACAGCATCGGTAAGGACAGGCGCTTCATCCTCATCATCGTTGGTGACAGCATCCACGAAGCCCCATTGTTTGGCTTCTTCGGCATTGAGCCAACCACCGACCTTCATCAGATCGAGCAGTTCCTCTTTCTTCTTGCCGCAACGATTGGCATAGAGAGAAGCGACATTGACATCAATCTTCTCCAAATCCGTTTTGAGCTGAGACAGATCCTTGATTTGCTCGGCGAGTTGATCCGCATTGAGCGACGCCCACTGGAAGAACTCCGCAGAACATTTGTGAACGAGGTACATGGCGCTTGCGTCCATGGTAATCTCTTTGGCTCCCATGGAAGCGATAGTGGCCGCAGACGCATTCATCCCGACGAAGTGGACATGCACATCGCCGTGATTACGGAAAGCGGAAGCGATAGTTAAAGCGGTAGCGACAGAGCCACCGAGAGAATCAATGAGAACGTCGACCCGTTTACCTTTGTTGGCATCGAGGACGTTCTGCACGTGGCGGCTGTCGAAGTCATAACCTCCGACAAAGCCGCGCAGGTGGAGATGGTAGTTTTTCATAGCACGGTTCAGGTTTGTGCTGCAAAAGTACTACCATTCGCGCATATGCGAAAAGACCTATATTATCATGCGCATGAGCAGGGAATCATGGCTCTCGGGCCTTTATGCGTTATCGTATAGACTGTGGTGGATGACTCTCCATCCGGCATACCCATGCCCTGATTGGATTCAATGAAGGGCCAGGGTTGCTCTCTCTGACCGATGAGATAACTGCGGTTATTGACATCGGTGACCACGAACGCCAAGGGAATATGCTCCGGAAGAGATAGCAGGGATTCAAACGTGAGCTCGACGGACTCGTTAGAGGCACCGTGCTCATTATTGCGCGTACAGGCGCAAGTGGATTCCCCGGTGAAGGGAATTTCTGTTTGCTGCTGCGTGACCCAGACGGGAGCACCCGAAAGAGCGTGCGCCTGAAGATCAGAAGCCAGCTCTTTGGCGTTGATATAGGACAGGCGTTTTATGCCCGGAAGTGAAAAATAATTTGCCATGGAGTAAATCGGAATAAGGTGGAACACATCGGAATAAATAGGAAACAATATCAAAAAAGTTCCCGATATTTATAGCGAATTTTTAACTTTTTTTGGATTTGACTGTTTTCCGGTAGGCATCACGCCTGCGTTGATAGATTTTGAGCAAGGTTCGGAAGTTCGTGTCATCGTCCTCGATACAATGATCTTCCATCCACGCCTGGACGAGAAGGTCGATCCTCGTTTTGGGAGTGATACGCCTTGCCTCATGGATATCATCAAACAGTTCCACCTGAAAACGGTTCCGGATGGTATCGGCCAGATGCTCCAATCCGATACGGGGCACAAAGTTGTAGTATTCCACCGGCTTGTAGGGGAAGGATGGAATGACGATAGCAATCGTAGCGCCCTCCGGAACGGGGGCGGGCTTGTCCGTCGGTTGCTTCTGAAGATGTGCCTGGATCACTCCGGACTCCTGTGAATTGCGCACGGGTACGACGGGCGTCGGGAAACGGTAAATCTCACGCGGGCATGTCTTATTGTCCCGGTTGTGTACTTGGTTGCATTCATGTGCATACCATTGCGCCAGATACGGCGGCAAGCATAGATAAATAAGGTACTGGTTCATACATAGTTAAAGTTTAGGTCCAAAAACGGCTGCAAAGGTACAAAAAAAATCCGAATTGCGCAAGAATAATTACATAAATTCGCGCAAAGGAAAAGACCTGCAGCAGGATCCGCAGGTCTTAGTCCATGAGAAAAGCGGGTTGCCCCGCCTTGCTCAATTCCGGAAGATATGCCCATCGACCTCCGTGTAATCGCCTGCCGTATCGAGGTTGCGCCATACTGCGGTGTAATCTATGCAGCATTGCAGCCACGCGGGGAGGTTCTTGAAATAGCCGCATTCCTCGCAAAGGTGCTCCGCAAAATCTTCGGGGCTTTCGTAGCTGCCCTCGTAGCGCTCATGGAAATCATCGAGCGTGCCATCATCCCAATACGTGAGGTATGCCTCGTAAGCCTCGCGCTGAAGCTCGCCCAATGCGGCATACTCTTTGATTTTATCGAAAGTGGCTTCGCCCATGCAGCCTTCACAGTACCACTGCTCGGGGTAGTGCTCGTAATCTTGGAACATGAGTTCCGGCTCTGACTCGTTGGCGTGCAAGCGGTAGCAAAACTCCATAAAATCGTGGTAGTTCTCAAAGGTGGACAAATCAATCCACATGCCGTAGAGACTGCCGTTGTTGTACTTGGCATAGGTGCCACAATAGACTGCCGGGTTGCTGTTCTCGTAGTGTGCAGCGTGCTCGCGGATTTCGTTCTTCGTTAATGGTTCTCTGTAGTTCATAACTCTAAAAATTTTGATTGTTTATAAATGTTAGTTAATTAGTGCCAAACTTGGCTCGTGTACTGAAAATCTTCGTATTCCTCGTAAATATCTCCGAAATCGCTTTCATCATTTGCGGTAATGCTGGAGCGGTGAGTAACCTTTACAAAACTTTGATTGTTGCTTGAGAGGCTTTCGAAACCGATACCAAAAGAAATAGATAGCTGTGCCATGATTGTATTTGTTTTAGAGTTTAACATTTGCGTATAAAGCAGTTAGCGTTTGATATAACCTTTACGGTGCTTTACAAGTGTTCCGAGAAGTGTTTGCAAGGTTTTCGAAACAAAATACTACCATAGAGGCGAGAACTGTTCGAAGAATAGTCTTGCCCCGGAATAATGGTGGAGATTTTTTTAGCGCCCAAAGTAGCGCCGAAACGTGCCCTGACCTTTCTAACTAACGGAGCGGTAACTAACTTTGCACCGGAAAGGATGTATCGAATAAACGCGGATCTGCTGCGTACAAATGTACTCGTTCAAAACAACGAGCATAGGCAGAGCAGACAATTTCCGTATCGGGGGCGAAAATCAAGCCCTCAAGTGACGAGCAAAGAAACATGGGAGGAAGAGACTGCCATCACGATTGGGTGGCTGGAATACTCGTATTGCGTGGCGCAGTTGCGCAGGTACTTGGCAGGCGGGAAAACGGCGAGTCAGAACTGAACACTTGGAGGTCTGCCGCCATTTTCGCGACGGTATTAGCATAAATGCCAATCTATGCCAATACGCCAACTACAGGCGCAGCGCCCACATAACGGGTATGCCAGGAAGGAGCGGAGAAGTAACAGCCGGGCGGAGACTCGGCATGTTGAGGATGCCAGAACTGAATACTTGGAGGTCTGCCCGAAAACACGTTGAGCCGTAGCCCAGCCGTGGAGGTGTAGCGACTGTGCGCGGGAGAGTGATAGCAGCCGTAGGGTGGAATAGCCGGACGCTCGCAGGGTGTAGATGTCAGCCGGTACAGCAAAGGGCTGTAGTCACCCACCGAAGGTAGTTGCAGCCACCGGCAGGTAGAGTGAAGGGCGCAGCTGCTTGGTCAGGGCGAACAAACGTGATAGAAAGAGGTAGACCGTAGGTAGTTGACAAAAAAAGAGACGGCTCACGATGTTCGTGAACCGCCTCTTGGCTGATTTCTGACAGCTGAATGCTGACAACTATTATTTATTTCTCAGACACTCTCTTTCCCGTCACATCATACATCTCGCCGTTAGGACGGACGATGTACAGAATACCGTTGATGAGGATTTTGCGGTATCCGCCAGGCGTAGCAGATGCCTCGATTTCCTCCACGCCTTCTGCGGCATTGAGCTGTATTACATACGGTTCCCACGGGGTGCCGATATGGTTGTCGGAGACGAAGGTGAGGGTCTTGTCTATTACTCTCTCTTCGCCGTTGATGACGGTACGGAGCTCCATCGGCTGGCCTGCGCCGTCGCCGGCAATGACGAGGTAATAGAGGCTGTCGGTATGCGCACGCACGGCACCGCGGCACTCACCGCCGATATATGCCGCTATCTCGCAGGTATCCACTACTGCCTCGCCGTCCATGAGACGGATTGTCATGGTCATGTTGGAGGGGTAAGCGGAATAAGACCGCTTCGCTGCCAGACCGCTTACGCTGTTAGAAGTCAGACCGCTAAGCTCTGACCAAGCCGGAGCCGCCAGGAAGCCATGGGGCTGGTAGAGGTCAGCCGGATAGACGAAGGACTTGGCTGTGCTATCCGTACTGAAATAGAGGTATCCGTGTCCGGGCTCCAGTGCGAGGAGCGTGCCTTCCCATCCATAAGTGCCGTAGATAGACACCGCTGTCTGCGATTTGATCATGTCTCCTTTCTTCGGCTGCGCCCCTGCGAGTGCGACGCCTGCGCTTTTGGTAGTGAGCGGGGTGTACGGCAGCCAGTTCCAACCGGGCCGGAGGGAGACAGGTATCTCCTCGGCGGCAGGCTGACGGCCCGATACGGAGAGCAGCGGATCAAGCACCGCGTCCGTCGTCTTGGGGGTGCGCTGGATACGCAGTTTGTACATTTTGTTCACCGTGAGCTTGAGCGGACCGTTGAAGATCGAGCCGGAACTCTGGCTGAAGGTATTCTCATCCTTGACGAGCACGTTCCAGCCCTTGTATTGCGGCGTGAAGACGTGGTCGCAGTACTCGGACGGCGGCTCTACACCGAAGGTGATCCAGTTCCAGTTCTCGTGTACCGGGATGAGTTGCTCCACCCTGTCGGACTTGGTCCAGATAGCCGGCGTGTCGAAGTTACCGATCATCGTATCCTGACGGAAAATCACCTCATTTACCATTTGGTCATTTACCATTTGGACATTGGGCAGCTGGATATTCGCATCGGTGTAGGCAATCCCTCTGATGGCGTCCCAGATGCGGAAGGTGAGGGGCTGGTTCCGGTCGGCATCGGGGGTGTCGGAGCCATAGATAATCAAGGTCTCGTACGCTGCCCCGCGTATCTTCTGCGGTGTAGCCACACCGCGGCACTCGCTGCCGATGAAAGCCGCCACCATGCTCTCGGGGTTCTCCATAAGGATACCGCTGAGGTAAACCTGTCCGATGATGGTCATGGAGTGGTCGTACTTAGTCGGGTCAACGGTCCATTCCGGCGTGTTGCCCGATACCTTCATCACGATGCGGAGCGGTTCCAGAATTTCATTGTTGCCTTTCAGACCGATGGTCACATCGTAATTACCTACCGGCACAAGGGGATTGACCGCAAAGCGGAGGGTCTTGGTCTTTAACGGCTGCACGTCAAAGACAGTCGAAAGTCCAAAGTCGAAAGTCGAAAGCCCGTTGCCATCCACAAGGCTCAGCCACTCGGGCATATTTTCCACGGTGTAGTACTCGATTTGCCCGCCCTTGTTCTCGATCGTCACATCGAAGGTGTAGTCCTCTTGACGGAGTCTTTACCCCAGAGGAGTGTGTTCTGCTTGACGTAGGCAGTCCATTTGATGGGGTTGGACATGTTTCCGTTGAGGTCGTGTACCTCCGACATGGTGATGTTGAGCGTCGTGCCCTCTATGTCGCGTAGCGATACTTCCGTCTCGGCCAGGTTGATAACCACCTTGCGTTCGGAGGCGACGGGCTGCGCGGTGATGCGCGTCTCGGTGGGTGCGTTCTTGAGCGGCGGTGTGTGCTTGACTGCCATCGCTTCGACAGCCATCATGTCACCCGCATTGCCGGTATTGGACTGAGGTGCCATGTTCTGCATGGTCTCCCCTTTGGTCTTAATCCCGTTGATGGTAGAGTCTTTCTCGAATGCTTCTTTGTCCTTGGCCGCATTGCCTAAATCTGTCTCAAACGAGTCGTGATGTGTATTCAGAATTACATTCAGACCTGCATCAAATACAGCTGTAATTTTAGGATAAGTGCCTGCATATAATGCTGCTTCCAAAGCATCACTGTGCCGTTTTACGGAAAGTGTCAATATAGAGTTGGAAAAATACGGAACAAAAAATCGAATTTTGAATGTAGCACCTTTGTCGATGAAAGGAACTCGTTTTAATGGTGGGGAAAATGATTTAACTGAAATTGATAGGTTATCTTGTGATATACTGGAAAATCTCTTTTCATCCATAGCTACGAATATAAAATGGCATCGGGGCGTGTTGTCAATAAAAATCAGGTCATAATAGGCTATTTATCAGGTACTTTTGATTTATTTCATATAGGTCATCTTAATCTTTTAAAAAGAGCAAAGCAAAACTGTGATTATTTGATTGTGGGAGTTCATCCTGATGCTTCACACAAAGGAAAAGAAACATTTATTCCTTTTGATGAAAGAAAACAAATCGTAGCAGCTTGCAGATATGTTGACAAGGTAGTCGATTCCTGTCGTGAAGATTGTGATGCATGGGAACTTTATCACTATCATAAGCTTTTTGTGGGCAGCGATTACAAAGGTACGGAACGCTTTAACCGTTACGAAGAATTTTTTAAGGATAAAGGTGTTGAAATTATCTATTTTTCGTACACCCAAGGGACAAGCAGTACACAAATCAGAAATATGTTTGAAAAAAA
>CADBVL010000080.1 GCA_902798015.1 uncultured Bacteroidales bacterium | reverse complement strand
GAAAACGAAAGTATCTATTATTCTTGTTTGCCTGATTGGGATGGCAAGCAACTTGCACGCGACGGTATATGAAGGCATGTGCGGCGAGCATGTGAGTTGGACGCTGGACAGCGAGACCAAGGTACTCACTATCTCCGGGACGGGTGAGATGTACCATGACGGTCACTTTTCCGATTCTCTTCACTGGCAAGGTCAAAAGCTTACCACTACTATTCAGTCGGTAGTGATAGAACCCGGAGTGACTTCAATCGGGTACTGGGCGTTTGCCAATGCTACCAACCTGACATCTGTCACCATGCCGGAAGGGATCTCCGTTGTTGAAAACAACGCATTCTACAATAGCGGCATTACCTCTATCGTGCTACCGAACAGTGTTACTGATGTAAATGACGGTGCTTTTGATGATTGCGAGCAATTGGTTTCTTGTGATTTGGGGCGCGGTATAAAACATATCGGAAAGAACTGTTTCGGCAATTGCTATGCTTTGACATCGCTCAAATGGTCGGATTGTCTGGAGACAATTGGCAGTTGGGCTTTCTACGCGAATCATCCCACCAATGTTACTGCAGCGGGTACGATTCCTTTGCAGGACACATTGGTTTTTCCGGCTACGTTCCGTTCCATGGATGCAATCTTTGATTGCAAGACGAACGTCAAAGTGGTCGTATGGAATGCCCGCCGTCCTGAAGGAAGCGGTTTGGGAGCGTTGCATAATTACAATGATACCTTTGACGAGATTATCGTAGGTTCGGAAGTGGAAGTTATTCCTGCCGGTTTATTCCGCGACCAGACGACAATAGACACCATTATCCTGCCGGAAAGCATCGAATCCATCGGGCAGAATGCGTTTAACGGATGTAAGAAGCTCCAATATGTCAACATTCCCGAAAATGTGCAAACGATCGGCAAAGCAGCCTTCTATAATTGCGCTGCGTTGACGTCATTGGAATTGCCGGAAAGTATCAGCGAAATATATGGCTCCACATTCTACGGCTGTAAGAGCCTGACGCGAATTCACATTCCAGGAGGCGTGACGACTATCGGCGAGAGTGCCTTCGTGAACTGCCCCGCATTGGATTCAATCGTGTTACCTTCAGAACTGACGATGATCGGCGGAAGTGCTTTCTCGGGCATTGAACTGCAAGATACGCTCGTTATCCCCGACAAAGTGGTAGCTATCAGTAGCAATGCTTTTGAGAATTGGTCTTCGCTCGAATATCTGTCAATCGGTAAGAATGTCACACTTATTGCCGACAATGCCTTCAAAGGAGATAGCGCCATTAAGAAAATCACTGTTTGGGCAGCTGTGCCGCCGATGGTATCAGAAGGAACACTCGCTGACATCCCGGATAGCGCTTGGCTTTCTGTACTTCCGGATAGCCGCAAACTGTATCGCGAACATGCGTATTGGGGACGTTTCCGCATGGCGGATGTACCGGATTCGGCGATGATCCAACGTACCGTAACTGTTGATGCCGGAGAGACGACCGCCACATTCACCTGGCCGACGGACAGCGCGGCACACAGTTATCAGATAGACATCTACAAGGATGGCGCGGTGTTCTGCAAGTTGACTCTGGGTCCCAAGGGGCAGCTTCTCGGAATTGCTTTCTCTATGCCGGGCAGAAGAGCACCGTCAAGTCAATCGGAAAGCAGTTTGCCGTTTACGTTGAGTTTCTTGGTCACCGGTCTGGATGAGGCTTCGCGTTACAACTACGTATTGTGTGCATTGGACGAGCAACAAAAACCGATACATGTATATTTCGGAGACTTTGCGACGACGGGTTACCCGGGAGACGATGTCAAAGGCGGAGGTAATGAAATCATTCCCACACCGCCTATCATCCCGAGCAATCCAGAAGGGAAGCCGCAAGGAGTGGACAATATACTGATTGACCAAATACACCATACAAAGATTATTGTGGACGGACAAATCTATCTGATTTACGAAGGACGGATGTACGATGTACGAGGGAACCAAATCAAATAATATACGATCATGAAAACGAAAGTATTTATTATTCTTGTTTGCCTGATTGGGATGGCAAGCAACTTGCACGCGACGGTTTATAACGGCGTGTGTGGAGAGCATCTGACGTGGAGCTATGACACGGAGACGGCGCACATGACCATTGAGGGCTACGGCGAGTTGAAGAACACAGTCGATAGTCTCTGGTGGAACAAACAGGTACTGCAGGCTTCGTCGTGGTCAACGAGTTATAAGACGTACTATCCGTATAACTCGTGCAAAACGATTTCGCTGCCGGAAGGGCTGACGGGATTCAGCGGTGCTATATTCCGGGATTGGTGGAACCTGACGGCGTGCGAGATCCCCGAAGGCGTGACAAAAATCCCCGGGTCTCTGTTTGAGAGCTGCTACCAGTTAAAGGAGATCAAACTGCCTAACTCGGTGGACACCGTGGGACAATACGCCTTCAGCAACTGTACGACGATGGTGAAGTGCGATTTGGGCAAAGGGGTGAAGTATATCGGTCAGATGGCCTTCCAGAACTGCTATCGCTTAAATTCTGTCCGCTGGTCGGATTGTCTGGAGGTGATCGACGGCAGTATTTTTGACGGCAGCCCTGAAGCTTACGATCCGAACGATGTAGCCACTATTCCGCTTCGGGATACGTTGTTCTTCCCGGCTACGTTCCGATCCAATAAACAGATATCGTGGTGTATCCACTATAGTCCTGTAATTGTCTGGAACGCCAAGAACCCGCCGGCTTCATCGAGAGTGTTCTATAATCTGTATAATTATTGGAATGGTGATTTTATCTTCGGTCCGGATGTAGAGTTTGTACCGTCAGGTCTATGCCAGCAGGTACGGATGAAGAAAGTAGTGTTGCCCGAAGGCTGTAAATATATCGGTGCAGGTGCTTTCTCGGGTAACAACCAACTGGACACGGTACTCCTGCCCTCCACGCTGACGGCTATTCACCAGGAGGCCTTCAAGGGCTGCACGAAAATCAAGCATATCACTATTCCTGAGAAAGTGAAAGCCATCAATTCTTCCACCTTCAGCGGATGTTCAGCCTTGACGCGTGTGGAAATGCCTGAGGGTATCAGCACGATCGGCGATAATGCCTTCGCGGGATGCCCTAACTTGGATTCTATCGTACTGCCGAAAGAATTGACGATGATCGGCGGAAGCGCTTTCTCAGGGGTTAAGTTGCAAGACTCGTTGGCCATCCCCGACAAAGTGATCTCTATCGGTACGAACACCTTTGAAAACTGGAGTGCGCTCAAGGAGTTGTCGATTGGCAAAAACGTCGTTCTCATCGGGGATAATGCCTTCAAGGGCGACAGCGCAATAACGCATATTTCCGTCTGGGCGGCTACTCCTCCGGCAGTAAGTGAAGGCACGCTGGCAGATATACCGGACAGCGCGTTGCTGAGTGTGCTGCCGGATAGCCGTCAGTTGTATCGCGAGCACCCCTATTGGGGCAGGTTCCGCATGAGCGATGTGCCCGACTCAGCGATGATCCAGCGCACCGTGACCGTCGATCCGGGACAGACGACCGCCACATTCACCTGGCCGACGGACAGCGCGGCGCACAGTTATCAGATAGATATCTACAAGGATGGCGCAGTGTTCTGCAAGTTGACTCTGGGTCCAACGGGGCAGCTTCTCGGAATTGCTTTCTCTATGCCGGGCAGAAAAGCGCCGTCAAATCAATCAGAAAGCAGCCTGCCGTTTACGCTGAGTTTCCTGGTCACAGGCCTTGAAAAGGCCTCGCGTTACAACTATGTACTATGTGCATTGGACGAAGAGCAGAAACCTATACATGTGTATTTCGGAGACTTTGCGACGACTGGTTACCCGGGAGACGATGTCAAAGGCGGAGGTAATGAAATCATCCCCACGCCGCCCATCATTCCGGACAATCCCGAAGCGAAGCCGGCAGGAATAGAAGACACCGATGTTTCCGGTCATTCCGAAACGAAATATCTCCTTAATGGCCAACTTCTGATTCGCCGCGGAGATAAAGTGTTTACGTTAACCGGACAAGAGATCCGATAAGCATTTATTTCAAAAGGAAAGTCCCGCAGATCATTGTATTTGCGGGACTTTTTTGTATAAAAATATACAAATACTTGCATATATCAAAAAAAAGCAGTACATTTGTCCGCTTTTTTAAATTTACACTATGAAGATCATCAAAACACCTATTGAGGGATTACTGATTCTGGAGCCCCAGGTTTTTCGCGATGCGCGCGGATATTTTGTGGAGACGTACAACGAGCAGCGTTATCTTGAGGCCGGTATCGATGCCCATTTCGTTCAGGACAACCAGTCCTGCTCCACGTATGGTGTAGTGCGCAGTTCTTCATTCCGCGCGGTTTTGCGCACGGGTTCTCGGTGCTGAGCAACCAGGCTATCTTCACGTATAAATGCGACAACCTCTATCATCCGGAAGCGGACGGCGGCATATTGCTGAGCGATCCGGACCTGGCGATTGATTGGCAAATACCGGCAGAGTTGCGCATTATCAGCGAGAAGGACAAGAGACATCCTAAAATGGCAGAATTTGATTCGCCATTTTGAAATGTCGTAATTACGTAATATCGTTATATCGTAATAAAATGAATATCTTAATAACCGGCAGTAACGGCCAATTAGGCAATGAGATGCGAGTGCTGAGTAAGGAGTACCCGAGACATCGGTATTGCTTCACGGACGTGATCGAGGCGGCTGACACCCAAGTGCTGGATATCACCGACGCGGCGGCAGTGCGTGCTTTCATTGAGGCGCACGGCATCGACCTGATTGTCAACTGCGCGGCATACACGAATGTCGATAAGGCGGAAGAGGACGAGGCGACGGCGAGGAAGATCAATGCGGACGCCTTAGGCGTGTTAGGCAATCAGGGAGTGAAAGTCATCCATGTGAGCACCGATTATGTCTTTGCGGGTGACGAGCATGTTCCTTGCCGCGAGACCGACCCTGTAGCTCCGCGCACGGCCTATGGCCGGACTAAGTATGAAGGCGAGAAACGTCTTTTGGCGGCTTGTCCGGAAGCGGTGATACTACGCACGGCATGGTTGTACTCGTCTTTCGGCAATAACTTCGTGAAGACGATGATCAAGTTAGGTCGTGAGAAAGAGCAGTTGGGAGTAGTGTTTGACCAGATTGGTACACCGACCTACGCGGCGGACTTGGCATGGGCCATCTTCACGGTGATCGAGTCGCCTGTATGGCACCCGGGTATCTATCATTTCACGAACGAGGGTGTTTGTTCCTGGTATGATTTCACGATAGCCATTCATGAGATGGCGGGTATCGAGAGTTGTCATGTTCGGCCGATACTATCGGAAGAATATCCCTACAAGACTCCCCGTCCGCACTACAGCGTGCTGGACAAGTCGAAGTTCAAGAAGACATTCGGCGTGGAGATACCGCATTGGATGGCATCGCTGGAACGATGCATGGGAAAGTTGAACGGGTGAACGAATGAACGAATGAAAGAATGAAAGAGTGAAAGAGTGAAAGAGTGAAAGAGATACTGCGATTTTTGAAGGAGTTGGCGGTGAATAACAACCGCGAGTGGTTTACCGAAAACAAAGCCTGGTACCAGGAGTGCCATGCTCGTTTCGTGGAATTCAGTGCGGAGTATATCAAGCGTCTGTCTGAGTTGGATCCGAGTCTGGCGGTGCTGCAGCCCAAAGACTGTATCTGGCGTATCTACCGCGATGTGCGCTTTTCGCATGACAAGCGTCCGTATAAAGAGTGGTTCGGCGTCTTTCCTGCGGCCGGCGTGCCGGGCAAGCCGAAGACATGGGGTAAGAAATCGATGCGCGGCGGTTACTACGTACATATCCAACCCGGTCAGTGCATGTTCGCCGGAGGTATATGGGATCCGGGCAAAGAGTTGTTAGACGCATTGCGGAAAGAGATAGAAGCCAACTACGAGGAGGTGGAAGCAATCATGGCCGCGCCGAGTTGGCAGAAATATTTCGGGCAGGACTTTGACTACATGTGGGGGGCTTTGAAGAAAGTGCCGGCAGGTTTTGATCCGAACTTCGTGCATGCCGATTGGTTGAAGCATAAGACGTACACGTTCAGCACACCGCTGACGGACAAAGAGGTGAGCGCACCTGATTTTATCGACCGTATCACCGAGATCGCCGCAGCGGGCAAACCGATGAATGACTTTTTGAATTACACGTTCGAGGAGTACGGGGAGTTCCCGAGCAGGTGCGAAAGGTGAAAGAATGAAAGGACCTGCTAGTTCAATGGATAGAACGGGGCTCTCCTAAAGCTCAAATCCGAGTTCGATTCTCGGGCGGGTCACTAAAAAAAGACAAACTTAACAAACAATAAATAACATACCACCATGAAACACCTATGGTCATTGGCAGTGGCTTTTTGTTTCCCTCTTGCACTCATGGCGCAGACAGACACCGTTCGCATATTGCGTACGAGTGAGGCACCGGAACGCACGGAAGTGAGGGAACAGCGTTTTGCCACGGAAGACACGCCTGAATTACAGAAGACGCCGGACAGTCTGGTTCGCGTTGAAGTTACCACCATTCATTATTTCACGGACACCCTGACGAGTATTGCGTACACTCCGGACAGCGTAGCGAAACAGCGTGAGGAGGTTATCAAGACCGACTCCACCGACCGCCGCGGTCATTATATCGAGGCGCATGTCGGTTTGGGTTACGGTAGTCTGGGTTATCAGTTACGCGGAGCAGAGAACCACGTGAACGGTTCGTTCAGTGCGTTGCTGCAGTTGCAATACGCGTATTTCTTCCATCCTAACTTCGGTGTAAGCGCCGGTTTATGGTTCACGAACTACACGTCGATGGCGCACATAGGCGGTGATTATGTATGGACACAGTACGCTAACGGCAATCCGTTAGTGGACTCGGACACCGAGCAGAACTACCATCATACGGCATCGGTCCGCAGGTGGCGTGAGCGCGAGACCATTCATAACTTAGGTATTCCTATCTCGCTGCAGTTCCAATACAAAGAAGACGACTGGAAGGGTCGTATCTTCATGGCTGTCGGTGTTGCACCCTCGTTCTCGGTATCGAAGAAATACCGTGTATTGGAAGGTGAGATTACGCACTCGGCTTACTACCCCGCCTGGGATTTGACGTTGAATAACATGCATGAGTTCGGCACGAAGGACTATCGCAACGAACCCCAGTCGAAGGGGACCTTAAGTGTGCGTCCGCAAGTAGCTATCTTCGCGGATTTCGGAGGGTTACTGCCCTTGACACCGCAGATTGATTTATTCCTGGGTGCTTATTTCAACGTGGTTGCGAATAACGCGAACAGTTCCGAGCGCCGCGACATCGGATGGCGCGACACACGATTCGATTTCATGGATGAGTACGCCGGTGCGTACGCCACTACGAACGCGTCCGCTTCGCATCCTTTCGAGGTGGGTGTCAAAGTAGGTGTTCACTGGCATTATATCAAGCCGGACAAGCATGAGATCGTCGATTATTTCGATTATTTCACGCGTCAGGACACAACGGTGGAGACCTTGCCACGTCGTGACACCATTATTACAGAACGCGTGGACACGCTGACCCGTGCGCACATCGCAAAGGCGGCGGAAGAAGTGGAGAAATTCAACAAGATCTATTTCGACTTCGACAGTCATCAGTTAAGTGAGGAGTCGAAGAACTACCTGGCATCGATTGTAGGTGTGCTGAACAAAGTGCCGGATGCGAAGATTGCCATCGACGGCCACGCTTCGGAAGAAGGTCAACGTCGTCACAACGAGAAACTGGCATATAACCGCGCGAAAGCTGTCGCCAAGTTCCTTGTCAGTCAAGGCATAGACAAAGAGCGTGTGATCGTCATCGGTCACGGATCGCTCATTCCTAATGAGG
>CADBVL010000079.1 GCA_902798015.1 uncultured Bacteroidales bacterium | reverse complement strand
GCGATTTTTCGTGTTGATGTGCGGAGAATCCCTGAAAACGAAAATAATATAAAATATATAATACAATGTCAAAGATTTGTCAAATTACAGGCAAGAAAGCCATGGGCGGATGTAACGTCTCGCACTCGAAACGCCACACCAAAAGGACGTTCGATGTGAACCTGTTCCGCCGTAAGTTCTACTGGGTAGAACAAGATGTATGGATCGAGCTGAACGTGAGTGCAGCTGGTCTGAGAACTATTAACAAGATTGGCCTCGACAATGCGCTTAAACAAGCTGCGGAGAAGGGCTATCTCTATTAACGAAAGGAGCTGAACAATGGCAAAGAAAGTTAAAGAGGCGCGTGTTCAAGTCATTCTTGAGTGCACGGAGCAGAAAGCCAGCGGTGTTCCCGGAATGTCTCGTTACATCACCACCAAGAACCGCAAGAACACTCCGGATCGTTTGGAACTCATGAAGTACAATCCCTACTTGAAGAAATACACGCTTCATAAGGAGATTAAGTAATTAACCCTAATTAGAAAGGCTTAGAACTATGGCAAAGAAAGCGGTCGCAACACTGCAAACCGGTAACTCCGGACGCGCGCACTCTAAGTGCATCAAGATGGTTAAGTCGCCTAAAACGGGTGCTTACATCTTCCAAGAAGAGATCGTTCTGAACGAAAAGGTGAACGAGTTCTTTAAGTAACAAACCTAACAATTAGCGCACTACATCTTTCGTGGTGCGCTAATTGTTTTCGCTAAACACTAAACGCTAAACACTAATACCTGTCCGCCATGCTGGGCATCATCATCAATCCGAAATCGGGAAAGAATTACTTCCGCGCACAACGTATCTACTTGTGGCACTTGCTGCGTAAACGGCATCAGCCTTTTGCCTACCGTGTTACCAAATATGCGGGGCATGCAATCGAGTTGGCGCGCGAATTGGTAGAAAAAGGATATGACGAAATTCTCATCCTCGGAGGAGACGGCACGCTCTCCGAAGCCGTTAACGGCATCATGAGATCCGTTCTTACGCCGGAACAGAAGGCGAAAGTACAAGTGGGACTCATGCCCCGCGGCACGGGAAATGATTGGGCTCGGTATTGGAACCTGACCAAGAATCACAAAGAATCGCTTCGCCGCTTCTTTGAGGGCGAAGGACATCCTATCGACATCGGCTGCCTCACCTATTGGCGTAATAACATCGAGCACCACCGCTATTTCATCAACTCCGTCGGGTTCGGAGTGGATCCGCTGTGCTGCAAGAAAGCCGAGGCGCTCAAGTACTATATCGGCTCGCATCACGTCAATTATGTGTTCGGACTGATTGGAGCGGTCATTCAGCATAAGGCGCAGCACATGGTCTTGACAGTGGACGGCAAAGAAACCGTCAATGACCTGCTCTTCACCATGAATGTCGGTAATGGACCTTTCTCCGGCGGAGGAATCCGTCAGAACCCGCAAGCAGATCCTACAGACGGTATCTTCCACGCGATGTTTATCAAGAAACCGACGTTCGGACAAGTCATCAAGGCACTGCCGAATCTTTTCAACGGCCGACTTACCGAACTGCCCTTCGTCTATCCTGTCGTAGGAAGCGAGATAGAGATATCCTATCGCAAGCATATCCTCTTCGAGGCGGATGGTATTCTGGAGAACATCATCGGTCCGTGCAAGGTGACGTGCATGCATAATGCATTGCAGTTCCGGTGCTAATCCGTTCATCCGTTCATCCGTTCATTCGTTCATCCGTTCATCCGTTCATCCGTTAATTCGTTCACTTATGCCAAAGCAGCAAGGCAGTAACCGCATCTATACCCGTGAGACGGACGCGAACGGTCGTACGTACATTCGCGTGCAGGGTACGAACCGCGATGAGAATCGCGCGTTCATCTACATGGCGCGCCATTTTCATGACTTGGGACTACCGGTGCCCGAACTCTATTCGGTGAGCGAAGACGAGATGAGTTATACGCAGGAGGATTTGGGAGATACGATTCTTTTCGATCATTTGGATGACTATACCTTATTGGAACGCACGATACGCGCGCTCGCACACATACAAGTCGAGGGCGCGGTGGATTTCGACTGGTCTGTGTGCTTCCCTGTACCCGCGTTCGACGAACGCACTATCCGGTGGGATCTCAACTATTTCAAGTATTGTTTCCTCAAAGGTACGAAGATAGAGTTCTCCGAACCCAAATTGGAAGACGATTTTGACTGTATTGTGGCGAATATCCTCTCTCCCTTGAGGGGAGAGTCGGAGAGGGGTTTCTTCCTCTACCGCGATTTTCAGAGCCGCAATGTGATGATCAAAGACGGGCAACCGTACTTCATTGATTTCCAGGGCGGTCGCCGCGGACCCACCCAGTATGACGTGGCGTCCTTCCTCTGGCAGGCAAAAGCGAACTTCTCGCCCGAACTCCGCAACAAACTGATTGATGTGTATCTGGATGAGTTATCAACCTTCATGAACAGCAAAGCGATAAACGTCGAAGACTATAAACGTACTTGGCGTGCTGCTTTGCCTCATTTCGTGCTCTTCCGAACGCTGCAAGTCCTCGGTGCCTACGGATATAGAGGCTATTTTGAACGCAAACCCCATTTCCTGGAGTCTATCCCCAATGCGCTGCGCAATCTGCGAGAACTCTTCGCCGCCAATCCGGAATTACAAACCCAATATCCCTATATCTATGCTCTCAGTAACGATTTACTCTTTCTCGTTTAAACGTGGCATTCCGGCGGATGAATCCGGTAATGGAGGTGGGTATGTCTTCGACTGCCGTTCTACGCATAATCCCGGCAAGTATGACGAGTACAAACAATTGACCGGCTTGGATCAGCCGGTGATTGATTTCCTGGAGAAAGACGGCGAGATCTTGACGTTCCTGGAGAGCGTATATCGCTTGGTCGATCATCATGTGGAGCGGTTTATAGAACGCGATTTCAGTCATCTACAGGTCGCTTTCGGTTGTACTGGCGGTCAGCACCGTTCCGTCTATTGTGCCGAGCATCTGGCCAAGCACCTGAAAGAGAAATATAACGTCACCATCCACCTCATCCACCGCGAACGCGGAATAGCAAAAGAATTATGAAAGCGATGATCTTTGCTGCGGGATTAGGCACACGTCTCAAACCTCTCACGGACACGATGCCCAAAGCGCTGGTTCCTCTGGCCGGCAAACCTCTGCTGCAGTGGCAGGTGGAAAAACTGCGCGACGCCGGCATCACGGACATCATCGTCAATGTGCATCATTTCCCGGATATGATTATCGATGCCGTCCGTGCTAATAACGGCTGGGGATGTAATATCACCATCTCCGACGAACGCGATTGCCTCTTAGACACCGGAGGTGGACTCAAAAAAGCCCTTCCTCTAATCTCTAATCCCCTAACCCCTAATCCTGTATTGGCCTGCAACGTGGACATCCTCTCCAATATCGACCTCCGCGCGCTTATTGCCGAATATGAGCGAACGGGCGTGAGTCAACTGGTTGTCTCGGAACGCCAAACGCAGCGGTATCTGCTTTTTGATGAAGAGGGACTATTACGCGGTTGGACGAATATCGCCACCGGCGAAGTGAAAGGCCGCGACGGTCGGCATTTGGCTTTCTCCGGCATGCAGATCCTCTCGCCAGAAGCACTAACCCTGTTGCAGCAATATCCCGCAGCCAAATTCTCTCTCATTGACTTTTATCTCTCGCTTTGCGAAAAGCAAATGTCCAATGACAAATGTCAAATGACAAATTTGCAAGCGTTCATCCCGAACGCTTACAAGATGATGGATGTCGGAAAAATAGACCAAATTGCCGAAGCCGAATCCTTTGCTGAGAGCCTTTCCAACAAAAAATGACCCTTTAAATGCATTTTTTTGCGATTTTATTTGGTCATGTCAAAAAAAAGCAGTACTTTTGCACCCGCTTTTGAGATTTACATGTCTCCCTAGCTCAGTTGGTAGAGCAACTGACTCTTAATCAGTGGGTCGAGAGTTCGAGCCTCTCGGGGGACACAAAAGACATCTTCGGATGTCTTTTTTTTGTGTCTTAGCCAAGATCGATCGTTTTGAGCGAAAAAAGTTTACTTTTTTCTTGTATATATGCATTTTTTTTTGTACCTTTGCAGCGCAATTTATGCGGATATAAAAAATAACACATATACTATGGCTGAATTTAAGTATGCACCGATGTTTCAACTCGGTAAAGATGAAACGGAGTATTATCTGCTGACGAAGGACTTTGTGTCGGTCAGTGAGTTCGAGGGACACGAGATCCTGAAGGTACAACCGGAGGCGTTGACGCTGATGGCGCAACAGGCATTCCATGACGTGAGTTTCATGCTGCGTCGCTCGCACAACGAGCAGGTGGCGAAGATCTTACGTGACCCGGAGGCTTCGGCGAACGATAAGTATGTAGCGCTGACTTTCCTGCGCAATGCGGAGGTGGCTTGCAAGGGTCAACTGCCGCTCTGTCAGGACACCGGTACGGCGATCATCCACGGCGAGAAGGGTCAAGAGGTATGGACGGGTTTCTGCGATGAAGAAGCACTGAGCCACGGTGTGTATAACACCTATACGGAGTGCAACCTGCGTTACTCGCAGAACGCGCCGCTTAACATGTACGACGAGGTGAACACGAAATGTAACCTGCCGGCGCAGATCGACCTCGAGGCTGCAGAAGGTAACGAGTATCGTTTCCTCTGCGTGACCAAGGGTGGCGGTTCTGCCAACAAGACCTACCTCTATCAAGAGACCAAGGCGCGTATCCAGAATCCGGGTACGCTCACTCCTTTCCTCGTGGAGAAGATGAAGAGCCTCGGTACGGCAGCATGTCCTCCGTACCATATCGCGATCGTGATCGGTGGTACGAGTGCAGAGAAGAACCTGCTG
>CADBVL010000078.1 GCA_902798015.1 uncultured Bacteroidales bacterium | reverse complement strand
ATGCAAAAAGGAAGCACCCTATGGGTGCTTTTTTTGTTCGATGGGTGAATTTTACTGATTCTTGCTTAAAAAGTACTATTTTGCACCACTTTTTGTACTTCGAGAAGGGTTTTTCTTATTCATTTCCTTCTCTTTTATCGACCTTTTCTCTTCCTTTGTTTTTGCCGGCATTTTAGCCCCAAAACGTGTCTTTTGATATTTCAAATAAAAGTATTACCTTTGCACGAAAATTCAGAGCTAACCTGAGCAAGTTAATGTACGATATGTAGAAAAGTAAACTCAAAACACAGAAATCGTGTATATATAAACAACATTATAAAAAGCTGTGTACCGAGAATGAGCGCTCGTAATACACTCGGAGCAGCTGGACCGGTCCATAATGTTCAACACTTAAAAACTGTTTTGCATTATGGCAACAAACAAAAAACGCACGAGAGTGCGCAGAAACGCGTATCGCGATGTAGTCATCGAGTATTACGCCCGTAATTCATCCTCGGTCTTGGCCGTCACGCATCGGCATTGGCCGGATCAACCATGTACTTCGCAGCCCGAATTGGCGCGCATTCTGAGCGCAGAACTAGGCTGGGAATTGGACTATCGTTCCCTTTCACGACAGCTTAGGCGGGTCCATCGCTTCGACCATTCCGTTCGCGACCGCATCTTCAAATTGCTCGGAGAAAAGGCCCTTTATGCCCCTGATTTTCACTGGGATGCAGTTTGTGGCAGATGGAATTTAGCATGTCAACAAGAAGTAGTACCTTTGTCGTCGGAATTGGCTCACAACACGTTTCGTCACTCTGTGACTCAGATAGGTTGCCGCAATTCCTCCTCTTCCCAAGGATTAAAAATCCTCGGGAGCCCTAAAAAATCAATTAAACGACTATGGAAACGGAACAAATGAGCATTTTCGAGCAGTTGGACCAGTTGCGCATCACGAGCCGTTCGGAGATTCCGCCGCATGACTTTCTGTACACCTGGAACGGTGTGCCGTGCTTTGCACGCGGTGAGTTAGTGGCTGTGACCGGCAAGGCTAAAAGCGGTAAGACGTACCTTAACTCGATCCTGATGGCGGCAGCCGGAGGTCCCGAAGTACTGGGCTTGAAGCGGATACGGGAGAAGCCGTTGCGGGTGGTATGGATAGACACGGAGCAGAGTGCGGATAGTACGCATGAGATACTGCGTGACCGCATTGGTGCGATGATGGGTGCAGAGGCGAGCGAGGAGGCGTATCATGTCTTTAACCTGCGTCAGGTACGCTGGCAAGACCGCATGACGCTCGTGTTAGCCGCGATAGCGATATGTATGCCGGACTTGGTAATCTTCGACGGGATACGCGACGTAGTAGGCGATATCAACAACTACGAGGAAGCGCAGAACACAATCGGCCAGTTGCTGAAGGTGGCATCGGAGTACAAGACCTGTATCGTATGCGTGCTGCACCAGAACAAAGCGGCGGAAGATAAGACGCTTCGCGGAGCATTGGGTACGGAGTTGCAGAACAAGAGTTTTGAGACGTACGAATGTAAGAAAGACCCGGAGACGCGCATCTTCAGCATCCAGCAAACGGCTACCCGCAAATATGACCTGCCGAACAAGATCCAGTTCTGCGTGGACAAGGAGGGTTTGCCGGTGGGGTGCGCCAGCGTAGAAGCGGAGCAAGCCAGCCATGCGGATACCAGCCAGCCTGGTGTAAAGGAGATATTCCGCGCAGCGATGATGGGGTATAGCGAGATGCGCGCAGGGGCACTGAAGGCGCAAGTGATGATGCGCCAAAACCTCCGAAGCGATAGCATCTACGGCGGACTGTTAGGCACAGCCTTGCAGCAAGGCGTATTGATCCGCAGAGCGGTTTCAGACCGTGAGGTCTATTACCAACCGGGACCGCAAATGATAGAGCCTCAGTTGGATTTTGGCGGGTAGCCCCGCAGGCTCCCTTAGTAGAGTAGTCTATTCCCTATGTAATAGGGATAGACCTACTAAGGAGCCGGGCCACCACTGCCAAGCAGCCGGACAGAGACCGTACAGAGACGTCCGTAATGCGAACGAGATGCGAATGAGACTAAAAGCAATGAATCCGCATTCAATGCGGGGCTAATTAACAAAGGAAAAAGAAATGGTATGAAAGTAGAACTCATTATTCCGATAGACAAGCTAAGAGGCATGTTACGGAAGGACGGATTTTATTTCCGTATGTACCGGGGTCAGCAGATTATACAAAGCGTCCCGACAAAATGGAAGGACACACCGGCCCGCAAGGCGGCGCGAGAGAAATTCGCGGCGACATGGGGGAAGCGGTATAAAAAGGATAGCCGCACATAAATATGCGGCGCATAAACGCTAAAAAAAAAGGAGAACAGAAATGGCAAAAGTAACCACGATGTCAGGTATTGCGTCCATATCGGGGCGCTTGGGGAACTACTGTTTCCGCACGATGAAGAAATCGGGCAAGGTGTACATGCACACATTGCCGAGTAAGAAACAAGGTCCGGCGAAGGCGCCGAGTGCTGCGATGATAGCACAGCGAGAACGGTTTGGCGCCATCACAAAGATGGTAGCGCAGATGCGCAAGAGCGGATCGAAGAAGAGCAGTCAGCAACTGTGGAAAATTGCTACGGAAGCCTATGATGCAGCACATCAGTAAAATCGAAATCGCCGAGCGGCTGGATGAGGTGCTCGGTGCGCAAGTCGGCATGCAGGGTCTGAACACCTTGCTCTACGGCTGGACACGAAAAGACCCGCAATTGCGGACGAATATCAGCCACCGCACATGGCTGTTCGGGTACGAAGTAAAGGAATTAAGCGCCTATGCGGGCTATAACTTGCGCCCGCGGAAGTCCAATTCCATTTGCGAAGCAGAATAATTGCCCAAGTCGGATTTTTTTCGTACCTTTGCATTGTCTTTCGGATAGATAGGATAATGATTGTCCGGGGCGTCTATCGCCTATCCTCAGTCTCGGGCAACCATAAAGGGATAAACCGAAAGACAGCCGGCTTTAACATTAGTATTAACCATTAAACCTAAACAGACATGGCAAAGATTAAGCCTATGGCGCTCATCGAGAGTATGAGCAAGAAAGTGTGCATGCACAGCGATGTGTATTTCCGCACCAACAAGCAGACCGGCACCACGTATACCGGTAAGCTTTGCAACCCGTCTGATGCAGAACCGTCTGCGGCGCAGATTGCAGCGAAAGCACGTTTCGCAAAGGTCGTAGCTGCCGTACGGACCGTCCTCTCCGATCCCACGGAGAAAGCCAAACTGAAGGCCGAATTCAAGGCCCAGACAAAGATCGGTTCGCTCTTCGGCTATGCAATGCATAAGCTGAATGCCAATTATGATTCCAACGGGGATCTCATTGGAGGCTAATAACGAAAGGAGTGAGTTATGACTAGACATCAAATCATCATCTCCGTCCTTATTGCCGCCTTGACGGCACTGGGTGCAGCCTTCGGACTGACGTCCTGCAATGTGACGAGAACGATCACGACTAAATCCGAGTACTGGCAGAAAGCCGATACTTCCGTGGTCATCCAAACCAAAACGATCGAGACGTACGACGCGTCGCGTAAGCTCTAACTCGTGCGACTACGGGCACAGCCCTTGTGATAGCACTACGTTAGGCTCTCGCTCTCCCCCAAAATTAAAATTTTTGAGGACCCCAATTAACATTATTTATTAACCAACCTTAACCCCTCTCATCTATGGCTAAAGTAAATTGGAGTGCCGGTATCGACAGTGTATCCGGAGCACTCGCCAAACCGAGCAAGAGCGGTCAGCACTCTTGTACCAAAATGCTCCTGGGTACCCACCGCGTAGCGGCTACCACGAGCAATAACTGTAACCGCGTGTATATCCGCCGTAAGGTGGAGCGCTCTACCGACCCGTCGGCAAAGGAGTTGCTCATCCGGGCACGCTTCAATGCGGTAAGCAAGGCAGTGGCACTGCGTCGTAAAGACCTCATGCAGATCAACCAGGACAACGCCGCGTTCCTCGCGCAACGTGACACCGCCGGCGGTTGCAAGACCCTGACGAAGTACCTGTGGAAAGTCTGCGGAGACGAGTACGACGCTGAGCACGGAGCGTAAGCTCCGCAAGGGAAAGGGCGACCGAGAGGCCGCTCTTTTTTTGTTGTACTTCGGCACGCCCCTTCCCTTCGCAGGCTTGGCCTACTCAGGGCGGGTTCCCTCCGAAAGTACGTTCGCGTCCTGCGGTGCATACGCAAGGTGGAGCGATAAATTTTAGCAGGGCAAAAGCCCTATGTTCCGTGCCCGTTTACGCCCTCCGTGTGCAAGCACCCGAGTGCACAATTGTACCCGTAACAATAGAATAAAATTCTATTTTGCTAAAATTTTTCGCTCTAAAACTTGCGTATGTGCAATTTTTGTAGTAATTTTGCAGCGCAATTTTAAATAACGCGTTATATATGAATTCCAATTTGAAGTATTTGGGAGTGGTACTCCTTGTTTTGGGTGTGTTGTGCCTGGTGGTTTACAAGTTCGCTTTGCCGCATAATATCCTGCTCGTCCTGTCGATGGTGCTGGAGGTCGGCGGAATATTGGCGTATATCTTCATCAATAAAAAGTTGAACTAACGCATGGCTGCCCAAGGCGGTTTTAATGATGCGATAAAATATCACCTGACGGGCATGTACCAGGACTGGTTCCTGGACTATGCGTCGTATGTGATATTGGAGCGTGCGGTACCGGCTATAGAGGATGGACTCAAGCCGGTACAACGTCGTATATTGCACGCGATGAAATGCGTGGACGACGGCAAGTTCAACAAAGTAGCCAATATCGTCGGTCAGACGATGCAGTACCACCCGCACGGCGATGCGTCCATCGGCGACGCGCTCGTGCAGTTGGGACAGAAGGACCTGCTGATTGATTGTCAGGGTAACTGGGGCAACATCCTTGAGGCGCGCTTGAGTAAGTTCGCCCTCGAGGCGGTCTTTAACCCCAAGACCACGGAGTGGATGAAGAGTTACGACGGCCGTAAGAACGAGCCGATTCACCTGCCCGTCAAGTTCCCGCTGCTCCTCGCCCAAGGCGTGGAGGGTATCGCCGTCGGTCTGAACTCGAAGATATTGCCGCATAACTTCAACGAGCTGTGCGACGCTTCGCTGGCTTATCTGCGCAATCAGGAGTTTTCTTTATACCCCGATTTCCCGACGGGCGGTATCATCGATGTGACCCGTTACAACGACGGAGAACGCGGCGGTACGGTGAAGATACGCGCGCGCATCACGAAAGCGGACGACAACAAGACGCTCGTCATCACCGAGATACCATTCGGTACCACCACCTCGAAGATCATCGAGACCATCCTCAAAGCCAATCAGAAAGGCAAGATCAAGATCAAGAAGATCGACGACTTCACCGCCGACCAGGCACGTATCGTCGTGCAGCTGGCGCCGGGTTCATCGTCCGACAAAGCCATCGACGCTCTCTATGCGTTCACGGACTGCGAGGTCAATATCAGCCCGAACTGCTGCGTGGTACAGGATCGCAAACCGATCTTCACCTCCGTAAGCAACCTGCTCAAACTGTCGTGCGACAACACGAAGGCGCTCCTCAAATGGGAACTGGAGATCGAGAAGGCGGAGTTGGAAGAGAAGTATTTCTATACCTCGTTAGAGAAGATCTTCATCGAGAACCGCATCTATAAGGAGAAAGGTTACGAGGACGCGCCGAGCAAGGAGAAGTTGATCGCCTTCGTGGATGACGCCCTCACGCCGTTCAAGCCGCAACTCATCCGCGAGGTGCGCACGGAGGATATCGAGAAACTGTTCGAGATCAAGATGCTCCGCATCACCAAGTTCGACTCCAAGAAAGCGGACGAGTTGATGAAAGACCTGGAGAAGAAGATCAAAGCCTGTGTGAAGAACCTCAACCACCTGACGGACTACACGATCGAGTGGTTCGAGATGCTGAAGAAAAAATACGGCGAGGCATATCCGCGTCGCACGGAGGTTCGTAATTTCGGCGCGATCAATGTCAAAGCCGTTGTGGAGAACAACGAGAAACTCTATATCAACCGCGAGGAAGGCTTTATCGGCACGGCGCTCAAGAAAGACGAGTACCTGTTTGACTGCTCCGACATCGACGACCTGATCATCTTCCATAAGGACGGCCGGTACAAGGTGACCAAAGTGGCGGACAAGCTGTTTGTCGGCACGGACATTCTCCATATAGCTGTGTTCCAGCGCGGCGATGACCGTACGGTCTATAACGTCGTCTATCGCGACGGCAAGAAAGGCACGTACTTCATGAAGCGCTTCAACGTCACGGGCGTGGCGAAGGACAAAGAGTACGACCTGACGCAAGGCAAGCCCGGTTCGAAGATCGTCTATTTCACGGCGAACCCGAACGGCGAAGCGGAGGTCATCAAGGTGACTCTCAAACCGCAGTTGCATCTGAAGAAACTCGAGGTACTCAAGGACCTGAGCGAGTTAGCCGTCAAGTCGCGTACCGCGCGCGGCAACGTGCTGACGAAATTCGACGTCAAGTCCATCACCCTCAGTAAGAAAGGCCGTTCGACACTCGGCGGTCGCAAGGTATGGTTCGACCCCGATGTGCTGCGCGTCAACTACGACGAGCACGGTATCTATCTGGGCGAGTTCTACGACGAAGACCGTATTCTTGTTATTCAGAACGACGGTACGTATTATACCACCACCTTCGACCTCACCGCACACTTCGAAGACAATATCCTGCGTATCGAGAAACTCGACCCGGACAAGG
>CADBVL010000077.1 GCA_902798015.1 uncultured Bacteroidales bacterium | reverse complement strand
GATAGATTTCGGAGCGGAGGAGTATTTGTATTCCGGTAACTATTGTTTTATCGAGTGGCCGGAGAAGATAGAGGCTTTGTTACCGGACGACACCGTTTGGGTGAAGATTGTTCCGCAGGAAAACGGAGAGAGACGATTGATAATTGATAATTGATGATTGGAATATGATAGAAGTTAAGAACATCTATAAGTCCTTCGGAGAGTTGGAAGTGCTGAAGGGCGTGAACCTGAGCGTGAAGAAAGGTGAGATCGTCGCCATCATCGGTAAGTCCGGTGCGGGAAAGACGACCTTGCTGCAAATTATCGGCACATTGGACAGGCCGACGAAAGGCGAAGTGGTTATCGAAGGGACGAAGGTCTTTGCGATGAAAGACCGCGAGTTAGCGGCGTTCCGAAACAAACATATCGGATTTATCTTCCAGTTTCATCAGTTGCTGCCGGAATTCACGGCTTTGGAGAACGTGTGCATTCCTGCGATGATTGCGCGCGAGAAAGAGAGCGAGTACAAGCCGCGGGCGGAGAAGTTATTGCGTGAACTGGGTTTGGGTGACCGCATGGGACACAAGCCGAATGAGTTGTCCGGCGGTGAGAAGCAGCGTGTAGCCGCAGCCAGGGCGTTAATGATGAGTCCGGATATTATCCTGGCGGACGAACCGACGGGCAGTCTGGACGAAAAAAACAAGAAAGAGTTGAGCGATTTGTTGCTGCAATTACGCAAAGAGTACGGTCAGACGATTCTGCTCGTGACGCACGACAAAGAGTTGGCGGGTATCGCCGACCGCATCATCGAAATCAAAGACGGAGTGATTGAAAAGACAAACTAATATCATTATGAAAAAGGTTATTTACGGACTGTTTTTAGCCATTGTTCCGTTAATGAATGCAGCGGCAGAAAACGATTTAAAAGCCTATTTGAGCGGAGATACATTGTTCTACAACCAGGACTACCAAATCATGCCCGCTAAGAAAATTAAGAAAGCGGTCTATTATGGTGTGGTAAAGGATATTGATGATAACAATATCGCTACGATTGCTGTTTACGACAAAAAAGACCAGACATTGCTTGCGCTTCTAAAGCGAATTGCCTCGGGGAATGAATTCGGGGCAAAAAAAGGCGAACAATGCTATTATTACCAAGATGGAACAATCAAAGAAAAAGATGTTTACGATTTGTTCCGCAATGACAAAAACGGCTACACTATCAGCCTTCCTGTTTCTGAGACACTTATGTATCCGGATGGCGTGAAACAGGAAGAAGTAACAATCAGTTACAAGGGTAGCAAACGAGAGGAAACATACGAACGGAAGGGTTATTTTCCAAACGGTTCCATACAGTTCCACGAGATAAAAGACGTGAAAGATACGTATTCGTTGACTTTTTATGACGAAGCAGGTAATGTAATCAAAGAGGCACCTGTGGATTTCGTGCCGTACAAGACGATGCCGGAGTATCCGGGGGGAGAGAAAGAGTTGATGTATTTCCTTTCCCAGTCCGTGCAGTACCCTGTTGAATGTCAGAAAAGCGGCATTCAAGGCAGGGTTATTTGTCAGTTTGCGGTAGCCAAGAACGGCAAGATAGAGGACGTCAGAGTTGTTCGAAGCGGCGGTCATCCGCTTTTGGACAAAGAGGCGATAAGGGTACTCCGCTCAATGCCGAAATGGATACCTGGAAAGAAACGCGGCGAACCTGTGCGCGCTAAATATACCGTTCCTGTTAATTTTGCATTGGAATAATGAAGAAGATTTTTTTGTTCATATTGTGCGTAATCTTTATGACCGCTTGTCAGAAAGGGAGAACCTATTTTCCGAAAGACACAGAGCCGCAAGAGATTGAGTTCGTGCGCTTTGACAAGGCCTTGCTGAATGTACACGAGGCAACCGTAGCGCAGGATGTGAAGGTACTGTATGACGAATATCCGGAATTTATGCCGTTGTGGGTGGAAGATGTTTTAGGTATTCCGTCGGCAGATACTTTGTATCTGGAGCAGCAGTTACCTTTGTTTTTGAATGACACCTTGTATGGGTTCAAGCAGACGAATGCCCGCGAGCAGGAAGTGTTTGCGGACGTAAAGGATTTGGAGCAAGCGATTGGAAAGGCATTTGCCCGGATTCAATATCTGTATCCGGAGACGGAGACGCCGGCTTTCTATCTGTTCGTATCTGGTTTTCAGACACCGATATACTTCAACGACGAGATCATCGGTGTCGGCGCTGATATGTACCTAGGCAGCGACTATGAGTACTACAACCGCGTGGTGTATGAATACCAGAAACAGACGATGCGCAAGGAGTGTATTCCGGTGGATGTAGTGAGTGCGTATCTGTTCCGGACGATTCCTTATACGAGTACCAAGAGCCGGCTGTTAGACCAGATGATGTACAGAGGGAAAGTGATGTACCTGACGTCGCAAATCTTCGATGAACTGCCGGGTTATGAAGTGATGGGATGGACAAAAGAGCAATGGAACTGGTGCGTACGTAATGAAGAAGCCATCTGGCATTTGGTGATGGATAAAAGGGACTTGTTCAAGACCGAGAGTCTGATATTGACAGGTTACCTGAATGACGGTCCTTTCACATCGGAAGTGTCACAGGATGCACCGGGAAGGCTTGGAATATGGATAGGATGGCGTATTGCGGAGAGTTACATGGAGCATCATCCTGAGGTGAGCCTGCAAGATCTGATGGAGGAAGGGGATGCGCAGAAGATATTGGAAGAGAGTTATTATAAGCCTTAAAAATGGAAACTTACTTATTCAGAAAACATATTCACCGTCTGCCGGGCAAAGTGATACATGCCGTACCGCTTCCGAAGCCAGAAGTGACGGAAGGTTTCGGTGCGCGCGGGCGTATCGGCGAAATATGCCGCGCTGCGGGATACAAGCAGGTGTTGGTAGTGACTGACAAGACCCTGCATGAGTTAGGATATGAAAAAAAGATATCCGAGTCTTTGGAAGCCGCAGGCATCGGATACCGGTTATTCGCGGATATATGCTCTGAGCCGACGATACCTGTTATCGATGCGGGCCGCCAGGCGGCCATGGAGAGTCAAGCGGAGTGTATCATCGCCTTAGGTGGCGGCAGTGTGATGGACAGTTGCAAGATCATTGCCGCGGGCGTAAAGATGCCCCATCTGCCCTCGAAAGTATTGCTTCCCAAGTTTCTCCTTGTGCCCGGAGATACCCTGCCGGTCATTATGGTTCCTTCCACTGCAGGAACCGGTGCAGAGATCACTGTAGGTGCCGTAGTGACGAACGAGAAGGGGAAAAAGGGTTCGACCGTCTTGGTCGGACTGAAGGTGGTACATGTTGTTTTAGACAGCGAACTGACCTTCCATGCCCCCAAAAGTGTGACGGCGGCATGCGGCATTGATGCGTTGAGTCATTGCATCGAAGGGGTTGTGAGCGATGTAGAAGAGAATGCGGAAGACATGCGCATGTCGATGGAGGGAGTGAGACTTATTCTTCAGAACCTGCCGAAACTGACGGGTGAAGGAGGGAGTTCATTGCCGGATGAAGAAGCGATTGAGGCACGGGGTAACATGTGCCGTGCTGCTTTGTACGGAGGCAATGCGATCAACACCCAGTTAGCCGGATACGTACATGCTTTCGCGCATAGCATCGGTGCCAAATACCATCTGCCGCACGGGCAGGCCATATCGCTGATGCTGCTGCCCGTATTGGAATTCCAACAGCCGGCCTGCCGCGAGAAATATGAGAAGATGGCACAATATTGTGGTGTTCCAGATTTTCTGGAAGCCGTACGGGCTTTGCTCAAAGAGTGCGGAATGGATAAGATTACCTCACCGTTGAAGGAAGAAGACCACGAGGAACTGATTAAAATGGTAGCGGCTGATTCCATCAATTATTCCGCTCCGGTGACGATGAATAACCGGCAGATAAAAGACATCTTAGAACAAATAACAAAATAACGATATGTACACGGAAAAAGACATCCAGTCTATTGTATCCGCGCAGCGGAAGTTTTTCCGGACAGGCGTGACGCTTCCTGTCTCATGGCGGATTGAACAACTGAAGAAACTCAAAGCGGCCGTCATTGCCCATGCGGATGAGTTTGTAGCGGCTTTGTCGGAAGATTTGGGACGCAGCGAAGTAGAAGCGTATCTGTGCGACGTGGGTCCTATCATCGTGGAGATCAATGAGATGCTGAGCGGTCTGCGCCGTTGGGCAAGGCCGGAACGGCATTTCAGCGGGTGGATGTGTTTCCCGAGCCTCATCACCAAAGTGTATAAGATGCCTTACGGCGTATCGCTGGTGATCAGTCCGTTCAATTTCCCGATTCTGTTGACGATAGGTGTAGTAGCCGCAGCGATGTGCGGCGGCAATACGGTAGTGATCAAGTCGAGTTCTAAGTCGGCTGCATGCACGGCGGTGCTCAAGAAATTCTTTGCGGAGGTCTTTCCGCCGGAGTATGTGACGCTTATTGACGGCGGGCATGACGTGGCGGATATGTGTCTGGCGCAGCGTTTCGACAAGATTTTCTATACCGGTTCTCCGGCAGTAGGCAAGCATGTGCTGTCTGAGGCGGCAAAGAACCTGACTCCGGTTGCTTTGGAGTTAGGCGGCGAGACCGGTAACTGGTGCGTTGTACGTGCGGACGCGGACCTGAAGGATGCAGCACGCAAGATTGCGTTCTTCAAGTTGACCAACGCCGGGCAGATATGCATCAATATCAACCAGATAGCGGTGGCAGAAGAAGTGGCGGAGGTATTCATTGAAGAGTTGAAAAAAGCCTTTGTGAAACAAATCGGCGAACATGCGGAGACGAATCCCGAATATCCGCAACTCATCACCGACGCGGCGTATGACAAATGCGCCAAGCTGGCGGACGAATATCGTGAACGCATTGTGTTCGGAGGAGCGGGAGTAAAGGCGACGCGCAAATACGCGCCGACAATCATTTACCCCGTGGATATCAACGAGCATATCGTACAGCATGAGCTCTTCTGCCCGTTATTACCGGTTGTGCCCTACAAGGATGCGGAAGTGGATGATTTGATGGACGTTATCGCCGACCGCGAGCACCCGTTAGCGATGTATCTGTTCACGAAGAACATACGATGGGCGAACAGGGTGATGCAGACCCAGCAGTTCGGCGGAGGATGTATCAACGAAGTGTGCGTGCACATGATGGTCAAAGGAGTGCCTTTCAACGGTACAGGTCATTCCGGCATGGGTGCTTATCACGGCGAATGGGGATTTCGCGAATTTACCCATCCGCAAACGGTACTCAAAGGCAGCACCCGTTTTAACTTGCCGCTCCGCGAACATCCGTACGGCGGCGAGGCAGGCAAGAAGAAAATGGCATTGCTGCGGCTTTTTGAAAAATAGAAGGTATGAACAGAGCAGATTTTCCGATATTAAAGGAGCAGGTATATGGACAGGAGTTGGTGTACCTGGACAATTGCTGCTACGAGCCAGAAGCCGCAGCAGGTGTTGGATGCCATCATGGAGGCCTATACCCGCTGGAACAGCAATATCCACCGCGGTGTACACCATCTGAGCCAGGTGGCAACGATGCACCACGAGGATGCACGAAATGCCGTGGCTGAGTTCATCGGGGCGAAGAGTTCCGATGAGATCATCTTCACCAAAGGTACGACCGACAGCCTGAACACACTCGCTTTCTCCTTTGGAGAAGCTTTCATCCATGAAGGCGATGAGATCATCGTGAGCGGAGTAGAGCATCATCCCGAAGTGACGATCCAGCAACTGATGGCGGAAGGAGATGCACAGAAGATATTGGAAGATAGTTATTATAAACCATAAGAAAACATGCGAAAACATTGGATAGATAATTTGCGTTGGGTGACCGTACTGTTGGTACTCTTTTACCATGTTATTTACTAC
>CADBVL010000076.1 GCA_902798015.1 uncultured Bacteroidales bacterium | reverse complement strand
GCTCTCGAAGCAGCGGCACGGTACAATAAAGACGGCGAGAATGCCTTGTTACAATGGAATCCGCGATTGAAGATCAACCTCAAGAACGGCTTCATGAATATGCCGGCACGGCTTCCGGAACCGGTAGTGATCCCGTCCATTGAGTTCAAGTACTCCAATCGCGAGATGACTATCGACAACAGTCGTATCGAGTTAGGCAACTCGGATCTCGAACTCAAGGGTAACGTACGTCATATCGGTAAGTGGTTCCGCCACGAAGATGTACTGCAAGGCGAATTGGTTCAGCGCCGATGAGGGAAGCGAAGAGGAACCAAGCCAAGAATCGACAACTCAAAGTCAAGAGCCGCAAAGCGAAAGCGATCCGTTTTTGGTTCCGAAGGATATCGATCTGCAACTGCATACCCATATGCGCGAGGTGGACATCTTCAATCAGAACGCCAAAGACCTGAGGGGCGGTATCTACGTCAAGGACGGAACGGTGATCTTGGATGAGGTGGGTTTTGTGTGTCGCGCAGCTAAACTGCAACTCACGGCTATCTACAAGACCCCGCGTCGCAACCACCTCTATCTGGGCTTTGACTACCATATGATCGATATCGACATCGATGAGTTGTTGTCGATGATTCCGAATTTGGAGCAGATGGTACCGATGCTCAGTTCGTTCAAGGGTGCGGCGCAGTTCCACCTGGCTGCTGAGACCTATCTGAACAGTCAGTACCAACCGAAGATGAGTACCTTGCGTGGTGCGGCTTCGCTCACGGCTAAAGATCTGGTGGTACTGGACGGCAAGACCTTCGACCAGATCGCCAAACTGCTGATGTTCAAGAAGAAGACGGAGAACAAGATCGATTCTATCAATGCGGAGATCACCGTCTATAAGAACGAGATCGATGTCTATCCGCTTTGTGTGCAGATGGATAATTACATGGTGGCGCTCGGCGGACGGCATAACACGAACATGACCTTCGATTACGATATCAACGTCCTCAGTCCTATCTATTTGGGCGTCAAGGTGAGCGGTGATCTCGATAACCTGAGTATCAAGTTGGCGAAATGTAAGTTCGCGCAGGACTTCAAACCGCATTGGTATCAGAAAGCGGACAACCAATCGCGTGAACTGCGTGAACGCATCAAGCAATCGATGGAAAAAAATGTAAGAATTCAATAGATATGAAAAAAGTTTTTCTTTTAGGAGTTATTGCTATGAGTTTATTAGCATGTAACAAGACGGGTAATGAGACCAACCCGCTCATCAGTCAACCGAACACCCCCTATGGCGTTCCGGCTTTTGATAAGATTCAGTTAGCGCACTATATGCCGGCTTTTGAGGCGGCTATTGCCGAGCAGAAAGCGGAGGTGGAAGCCATCGTGAATAACGAATCCGAACCGACTTTCGAGAACACGATCGTGGCTTTGGACAGAACGGGTCTGCTGTTGGATCGCGTCGTAGGAGTCTTCTTCAATGTTTTGGAAGCAGACGGTAACGATGATATGAACGCGATCGCAGAGCAAGTGAGTCCGATGTTGAGTGAGTTGAGTGACGGTATTATCCTCAACGACAAGCTTTTCCAACGGGTGAAATTCGTTTATGACCAACGTGACCAACTCGGTCTTAACCCCGAGCAGATGCGTCTTGTGACCGAAACCTACAAGCATTTCGCGGACAATGGAGCTAACCTGCCGGAGGATAAGAAAGAGCGCCTCAAAGAGATCAATCAGGAGCTGGGTCTGCTATCCCTTAAGTTCGGTAATAACGTGGTCGCAGAGACGAATGCCTGCCAGCGTTTTGTGACGAACGAGGAGGAGTTGAAAGGTCTTCCTGAGTCCGCCAAGGCTGCGGCTGCGGAAGAGGCTGAGGCAGCCGGTCATCCGGGTGAGTGGCTCTTCACGCCGAAGCGTACATCCTTCACGCCGGTACTTCAGTACTGCGAGAATCGCGAGTTGCGCAAGCAGTTACTCATGGACTACACGACCCGTGCTAACCACGAGAACGAGAACGACAACAAAGCCGTTATCCTTCGCGAGATGGAACTGCGTATCGAGAAAGCCAAACTATTCGGCTATGACAACCCGGCCGACTATATCCTTGCTGACTGCATGGCGAAGAACCATCAGACGGTGGACGCTTTCCTTCAGTCCGTTTGGGCTCCGTCCTTGGAGGCAGCCAAACGTGAAGCTGCAGCTTTGCAGGAACTGCTCGAACAGGACTATCCGGGTGAGAAACTGCAACCTTGGGATTGGTGGTTCTATGCCGAGAAACTGCGCAAGGCTAAATATGCGCTGGATGAGGAAGAGATTAAGCCCTACTTTGAACTGGACAATGTGCGCAAAGGTGCGTTTGGTGTAGCGACCAAGTTGTACGGCGTGCAGTTTGAGAAACTGGAGAACATGCCGGTATATAATCCGGAGGTAGAGGTCTTCAAAGTGACCGAAGCGGACGGAAGTCTCGTGGGCATCCTCTATACCGATTATTTCCCGCGTGCCGGCAAACGTCCGGGCGCGTGGATGAATCAGATCCTGCCGCAGTACATCGATGCCGAAGGTGTTGATCATCGTCCGGTGATCATCAACGTAGGTAACTTCAACAAACCGACCGCAGGTAACCCGTCGTTGCTCTCGATGGACGATGTAGAGACCCTCTTCCATGAGTTCGGTCACGCATTGCATGGTCTGCTCTCGAAAGCCCACTATAAATCGCTGAGCGGTACAAACACCCCGCGTGATTTTGTGGAGTTGCCGAGCCAATTCATGGAGAACTATGCGTATGAACCGGAAGTGCTCAAGACTTATGCTTTCCATTATCAAACGGGCGAGGTCATTCCGGATAGCCTGATCGCTAAAATCAATGCCGCAGGCAAATTCAATCAAGGCTTTGTGACGACGGAGTTATTGAGTGCATCTATCCTCGATATGGATTTCCATGAGTTGACCACCGCAGAGGGGTTGGATGTCAATGCGTTTGAGCGCAAAAGTCTCGATGAAATGGGAATGATTGACGAGATCATCGTACGTTATCGTCCGACGTTCTACAATCACATCTTCACAACAGGCTACGAAGCTGGTTACTACAGTTATACCTGGGCTGCTGTGCTCGATGCAGACGCTTTCGCAGCCTTCAAAGAGACAGGCGATCTGTTCGAGCCTGAGACCGCTAAACGTTTCCGTCACTTGCTCGAGCAAGGCGGTACGCGTGATGCACAAGAACTCTACATCGAGTTCCGTGGCAAAGAGGCAGATCCGAAAAACCTGCTTCGCAGAAAGGGTTTCATTGAATGAAACGTCAGACGCAAGTGATATTATACCATCTATTGCCGGCAATCTTCTGGTTGCTGGCAGTAGGTGGCGCTGTCTTACCTATGGCGTTTGTGTCTCTGCCGGATAATTATTGGTGGGGCTTTGCGGTCACGGCTATCGTGCTGACCTGCATCGTCATCTTAGGTCGCATCATGCGTCAGACCAGTACGGTAGAGCAGTGTTTTCAGGTGGCGGTATTGTTGGGTATCGCCTCCTATTGGCTCCCGACGGTGGTCTTTCTGATCATACCGATGACCGGATATCTGTATTACCGGCATCTCTTTGACCAACATTCGTTTTTTGCCGTTCTCATCGGCTTTGGCTTGGTGGCGATTTGGGCAGCGGTATTCATTTTCTTTGGATGGATTACTAATCCGTGGGTGGCTTTCTGGGCAACAGAAAACGCCTGGGGATGGATTCCCACAGGCGCTGTCTTACTCGCTTGGCTCGCTTCTACCATTGCACGACAAAACCTGCGTGTACGTTGATACCCGCTTGCGGGAAATACCATACGTACGTACCGTCTGTACCTCCGTTGTTCACGTATTTCGTGTTGAATAGATTATTGCACTGACATTTAAGAGTAATGTCAGGTATATTGTTGTTCTTTATCGGAAGTGCATATGTAAGCAGCAGGTTGGTCACCGTGTAGGCTTTCAACTGTGCGTTGATATCTTCGTAATTGCCAAGGTATTGGCTGCTGACCACCAATGTCTGGATGTCGGCATTGAAGCCTGCGTAGTGAAAACTAAAGGTGTTGCCTGCAGTCCAGTCCGGCGAGAAAGAGATAGTACGCCATGTATTGCCGTCTCTCCAACGGTTACGACTCCAGGTGAGGTTGCCTCTCCATGCAAACCAAGGTGTCCAATCGACACCAAACTGGAACTCTGCGCCGCAGCGATATGAATCCTTCACGTTCGTAGTGTTTAGATAACCGACGCTGCTCACATCGCCTGTGGCGATCAACTGGTTGTCGTAGTCCATACAATAGAGGTTCAGTCCGATGGTCCAAGGCATCGCATAGCCGCTCTTGAGTACGCCCGGCGAAGAAAAACTATATCCCAACTCGTAGTCAAACAGCACCTCCGGCTTCGGATCTTCCGGCGCCGTGTTGGTCACGAAGTTATTACGCGTCGGTTCACGGTGCGCCATGGCAAACGTGGCAGACAGACGGTGACCCTTGTTGTCGTATGTCAAACCGGCTTTCGGGTTAAAGAAATGCCAGGTGTGATGCTTGTTAATGGCATCTCTGGCGTCCAGATAACTGGTCTCTTCGTTGTCGCCCCAGATACGATAGTCCACAAGACGGTATTGTACATCGCCATAGAGGCTCAGTTTCTCACGGCCGCGATGCAGTACGCGCCAATTGGCTTTGGCATAGATATTCGCGTCTGTCTTCAGACCGTGGCCCTCGTAGTAAGGAATAAAACAACGTTGAACCGAGAGAGTGGTGTCAATGTTGCCGTATTGAAGACCGCGGTATTGGTTGAAAGCGACACCCATCTGGACATCCACTTTCTCATGCACATATTTCGTGCTTAAGATTCCTCCGTAGAAATGATTGCGAAGGCCTTTCTGGGTGATGTTATCTGCCTCGTAGGTGGTCCAGTCCGTAATCAGCATCTCGTAAAAACCGGTTCCGTAGGTGTAGTGCGCCGTGGCAGAAAGCGTCCAGTGCATATTGAAGCGGTGTCCTACATGCAGGTGGACATGGTGTTGCTGGTAGTTATCGGTCTGGTTGTCGTAATAGGCTATGTTGCCGTTTTTATCGATGTACTCGCCGGCGGGATTATAGCGTCGCTCGGATTCGTTCTGACTGTAGGCATGGGCGTCGTCCACGCCGTACCAAGCCATATAGGTCTTCTCTTTTCCACCAAAAGCGGTGAGAGTAACGGCTGTCTTGCTGTTCTGCCAGCCCAACTCACCCTGATAGCTAAGCAGATCCGACCAGGCGCGGTCTATATAGCCGTCGGAGTTTACTTTGGAGAACCGCCCGCCGAGATGCCATGCGCCTTTCTTGGAAGTCCGGTCCCCCCAGTAACCGTCTATCTTCACCATTTCGCGGAAAGTATTGTACATACCGCCGTTGAAGTCTATTTCGCCGCGTATGGGACCGGGGTGTGCGCTCTCGGGAACAGAAGCGTCCAAGGTCCTTAGGTTGACGCTGGCGCCGAAACTACTGCCGCCATTGGCACTTGTTCCGATGCCGCGCTGCACCAGCAAACTGCTCACACCGCTCGCCATATCCGTCAGATTGACCCAGAATACACCCTGGCTCTCCGCATCGTTCAACGGCACCTCGTTGATGGTCATGTTGATACGCGTCTGGTCCGTACCGCGGATGTGGAAATAGGTGTACCCGATGCCCAGACCGTCGTCGCTCGTGGTCACCAACGAGGGCGTAACGCTCAGAAGATACGGCAGATTCTGACCCGCGTTGTCGCGGTTCAGCTCGGCATGCTTCATCTCCTGCTTACTCACAGTAGTCTGCATCACCGGGGCGCTCACCACCACCTCTTGTAACTGAAAATCACTTGTGGACAGAGTATCCACGTTCTCTTGCGCACTGACTTGCGCAGCAAATGTACCAATGGCTAAACAAATAACCAAATGGCAAAGGTCCAAATG
>CADBVL010000075.1 GCA_902798015.1 uncultured Bacteroidales bacterium | reverse complement strand
AATGGTTGAAAAGCCATGAAGTGGAGATTCGTTCCGCCGGCCTTGTTCCGCAGATGAACCTGACGCCGTTTGTCAACGAACTGACCATCGAACCCCAAGCACTCCGCAAACTATTAGACGGCGTGCTTGCGGCACTGTTACCCAGCGCCAAACCCGGAGTATTGAGACTCACATCCCGCCTCACGATGCACCATTTCTCCCTGTCTCTCGACATTAACGGGACAAGGAATGAGTTAATCGTACCTCTGGAATAAATGCTTCTATCCCTATTTGTGGGGAATTTATTGTTTCTTAAGAAATTCTTAATTTTTATTTAAGAAAATCTCCTTACCTTTGCACCGTTTTTTGGACTAAGGAGCAAGGACCGCTTCGCTAAAGGACAATAGACAAATCACCACCGGTCGAATCATTTTAGTCTTTTGTCTTTGAGTGAACGAAGTGAATGGTCTTTTGTCTTTGAGTGAACAAAGTGAACGGTCTATATATGCGAGTAAAGGTATTATTTGTATGTCTGTTTATTACCTCTGCACTGGCGGCCCAAGTGCATGAAGGGATTGAGAAAAACAAAGTCTATCAGGGTTTTTCTGGTGGCATGATGCTGCATACCGGCTATCTGTTCGGCCGTGACGTCCACGCGCCTATGACTCCCGATGGGCGTTTATGCAGTCCGCAAGGAGCTTTGTTCGGTATCGGAGGTGCATTACGCGTACATTTATGGAAACATCTGCGCACAGGTTTTGAAGGCTTCGTGAGCACCATGCCCAGCGGCACCACCGACTGCCGAGATGTGCTTAAGGGCGGCAGTTATATACGCGTAGGCTGCGGAGGAGTGCTGGCGGACTGCTGTTGGCGACTGGAAAAGGCATGGCCGTACATCGGCGGTGTCATTGGCGGAGGTTCGATGAAAGGATTGTACATCCTGGACGGCAACCAGGACAGTTGGGAACCGGACAAGAACAGCACCTTTCACAAACAGTCCTTTTTCTACGTCACGCCTTACGTAGGATGCGATTATTGCCTGACACGCAAAGTGCACATCACCTTCCGGCTCGACTGGATGTTAGCGTTCCATCGTTCCGAACTATGCATGCCTACCGGTCCGAGGCTCTACTTCGGATTTATGTTTTGTCATTAAGACAAATTAAGAATTAAAAATTAAAATGAATTATACAGGACTTATCATTGGCGCTGTCGTTTTTCTGAGTATCGGCATCTGTCATCCCGTCACCATCAAGCTGGAGTATTACTTCGGGCGAAAAGGATGGTGGGTGTTCTTCGTAATAGGATTAATCTCTACAACGGCTTCGCTGCTGGTGGAGAACTACATCGTCTCTACCATCTTAGGAGCGTTTGCTTTCTCCTGTTTCTGGGGAATTGGCGAAGTGATCAAGCAAGAGAAGCGCGTCCTGCGTGGGTGGTTTCCCGAGAATCCCAAACGACAGGCTTATTACGATCGCAAAAGAGAGGAAATGAACAACAAAATCCTAAACCTTAAACCGTTAAACCATCAACTCTAAATCCATCCCTATTTTTAGGGATTTTTGCCTGCGGACTTGCTCATATGGGATTTTTTTTGTAATTTTGCAGCGTTTTTTGAATAAATCGCCATGTATAAAGGGACTGACAAGATATGCGATTTGATGTCGCGCGAGGAGGATGCTATACAGATCATCAGCCGTTTCGGGCTGGAGATGGGAGTGGGTGAACAGACCATAGAGCAGGTCTGTGCTGCACATGACGTTCATACGCCGACTTTTCTGGCTATTGTGAATTACAAAGTCTTCAAGCAAAAAGCCCTGCCGGCAGACATTGACGTCCCTACCCTGCGGCGTTACCTGCAGAACGCGCACAACTATTTCCTGAATTTCCGCCTGCCGCGTCTTCGCAGGGCACTTATAGAAGCCATCATTCCGGCTGACCCGACCACGAAGATTCCGGGACTTATTCTTCGATGCTACGATGAGTTCGTTGATGAGATACGTACGCACATTGAGCATGAGAACGCCGGGTTGTTTGAGGAGCACGAGCATGATGACGAGCGTATTACCTCCAAACTGACGGAGATTAAAAACCTGATCATCAAGTATTATCCCGGAACGACCACCCGACAAACGGATGGAACGATCTCTGAACAAGATGACACCATCACCTATCTGCTCATCAGTGTCATGAGTGATCTATGGCACACGGAACAGGACTTTGCCGACCATTGTGCGATTGAAGACGACATCCTCTATCCGATGCTTACCAAACATCGCCATACGACCAAACAGCAAGATACCCAGCGCGAGACGGAAGAACTGAGTAGCCGCGAGCGGGATGTGCTGATCCAAGTCGTAAGGGGACTGAGTAACAAAGAGATTGCGGATGTGTTATGTATCTCCCAACACACCGTCGTTTCACACCGCAAACATATCACCCGCAAGCTGAATATTCATTCGACAGCAGGTCTTACCATCTACGCCATCGTCAACCGGCTTATTGATCTCAATAGTTTGGAATAGTTCGGCCTGAGTCTTGGGTACGAAAAAGCTGATATAAGCCTATAAATCCACCGATTTATAGGAAAATTCTGCAATTAACTTGCATACTTCAAAAAAAAGCAGTACCTTTGCAGGCTGTAAGAGCCAAAACTCAATTAAAAGCCAGACGACACGAGATGGTTAATAAAGTGACAAGCAGAGGAATCTCCGCCAAGCAATGGGAACTCTCCAAGCAAAGCTTGGTTAGCATCCTTTCGGAACATCATTATACACCAGGCGAATTTGCAGAATCTTTGGGTTCTCCTTCTTTCACGGCCCTGCTTAAGGGAATCCGATCCGGTGCTCTTCCATGGCTGAAGGCTCTTTTTAGAGCCAAAGTCTATTCGCATATACCCCGACTGAACAGGCGTTTTGCCAAAGAGTGCGGTCTGGGCTTTTTCTCCAAGCGCTGTTGGGAAATACAGAGTTACACATTTACTTATCGGAGCCAAACTGTCGATGAACGCGATGTCGTCCTTTCCGGGCGCGTCACTTTTCTTCACCATAAAGACGCAAGCATCCCTCATCAGGCGAAAACTATCTCGCTCCATACGCATCAGGCGTTCTTCAACCCGGAGTGGACTCCATCCCGAAGCCTGATGTATGTGCCACTCAAAGTACTGTGGGATTCCGTCATCATTGAGCCAGATCTGCAGAAATGGGGCATTACACATGGTATAGAGTTTGACGGCGGCGGATCGGCGATGCACACGGCCCGCCAGCTCGCTGATTGCACTGTGGCCGCATTAGAAATCATGAAACAACATGGCGTGAGTCTGGCACCGGAAGGCTACACCACCAACTGGGGCGGTTCCCAAGGATCGATGCCTACACTGTATTTCGACAAATGGTATGACACCGAGGCTCCGAAATGGTTCAAAGACACCTTGCGATTACGGTCTTCCTTCATCGTAGAAGGAGTATCCATCGTACCGGAATTAACGAAATACATATACCGGGATGCGAAAGATTTTCATCTAAAGCCCGTGACAGTGGTGGGGTATCTCAAAGCCTTCACAAAGGAACAGTTAGGTGGATATAAGCCCGAACAGTTTGTTCCACAATGGTATAACGAGCCCAAGTACCAAGTGGACGGACGAAATATATCCTTCTTGGAGGCTGTTTGTCATTACATCCCGGAGATAATGGACCCCGTCTCCGCAACAATTGATTCGTTCGCGGGTCTTGTTGCACCGGATATGCTCTTGGAAGACGGGCAGGTCGATTTGGATTGCCCGAAGATACAGGCATGGCTGGCCTGCCTTAATAAGTATAACGATCTGTCCGGATGGACTCCGGCACACGATGTGTTTATCGCCCACTGCCCGGTGGACGACATGCTTCCTTACAAATATGCATACGACCAATACCGTGCTATCAGCAATCAAGGACAGAACCCATTGGTTCACATGCTCGCCGTACCTTCTATGCGTTTGGTACCGCACGGAGGTATGAATCCGCATTTTATCATCGCCTTTATGGGACAGATGATGATGGCTTTTATAGAGAATCCTGAAGATATGCGACGGTTATACAAAACCGTCAAATAGATATGAAGAATGAGATGAAGAATGAGATGAAGAACACACCACAGAGCGAGCCTTCCCATGAGACCCTGTGGAAATTTATGGAGCGCGGTATCCTAGCTGACGAAAACCGCCACGACGCCCTTGTATATTTCGGACGCCGTATCAGCCGTCAGACATTTGTGAAGCAGGTACACCTCTGGGCTCGCGTCATCAAAGGTATGGGATTGGCCGAGGGCGATGAATTGCTTCTCTTTGGGCCTTCTCTGCCGGAATTCATATATATCATGCTCGCCGCCGATATGACGGGAGTAAGAGCCAACCTTCCCAACTTGATGGTATCGCCTCAGGCGCTGGACACCATGATAGGAAAAAGCCGCGTTGCTTTCGTCTTCGACGGAATGGAAAAGATGATTCGTAATACACTACAACGCGAGCAATTCGAGCAGATAGTCATCGTATCGGCAACGCGCTCCATGGGGTATCCGCTCAAGATGATGGCATCGCCACTGAACAGCATAAGACATTTCAGAAAACGTCATAGAGCCAAATACCTGACAGCTGATAGCGCCATCCGCCATTTCGGGCACTACGATGGTCCGCTGGAAGCAGCGGCTGAGAAAGGCAAAGCAGCCTTTATCTTCTGTTCTTCCGGCACATCCGGTAAGGGTGTCGCGAGCCAAATCGGCATGAGTGACGAGGCGATGATTGCCATGTTCCGCAATGCCTTGGCTTTCAACGAGAATGGCAACCCCTTCTGCGCGGGAACAACCTCTTATTGCCAACTGCCGCCTTTTGTCTGTACCGGCTTCTTTGTGCTGGTTCTGGCACCTCTCTTCCGCGGCATGACTGTCTATCTCGACCCGCGTCCTGACGTTCGGCATTTCACGAAGAACATACTTGCTCTCCGACCTCAGACAACTCTGGCAACCGGTGCCTCATGGGTACACCTCATAGATCATGTTGATCGGCTTATCCAAAACGGCAAACGTCCTGATCTGAGTTTCTTCCGTTTCCCCGTCATGGGTGGTGAAGGATGTACACCGCAGGCGCTGCAACATATTAACGAGGTCATGGAAGCCTGTGGCAGTTCCGTAGCGCTCACCTCCGGCTACGGACTTAGTGAGACGTTCTCGGTCTGCACGGTGGACTACCAGCCGACAGGTTTCAACAAAGACTACTCACGCCACGCCGTGTGTGTAGGCGCGCCTTTCCCAGGCGTCACTGTAGGTATCTTTGATGAAGAAGGCAAAGAACTGGGTTGTAATCAACGCGGCGAAATACGAGTGAAGACGCAATCACTCACCGGCGGCTATATCAATAACCCGGAACTGAACAAAACGAAACTGCAGGGAGGATGGCTGCATACCCAGGACTTAGGTGAGTTGGACCGTAACGGCAAACTCTTTATCTATGGCCGCATGGCGCAATATGTAGAAGCTCCCGATGGGGAGAAAGTTTATCTCTATACTCTGCCGGCTGACGCGCAGCATGTCAGAGCTTCTCCCGGCAGGGCTGCATATTGAAGGGTACAGGTTTGAGCGTGAACATCTGAAAATCAACATTGTTGGGAAAATAGACCGCCATTACCACAACCACCTCCTCTCCGGTTATTGCGAACTCCGTGACGGCAAAATGTACAGTCTTTTATTTTCGCGTAATATTCATGATTGCAATGTCATCTGATTGCTCTGCGCCGTTGCTAAAACGACATACCGCATCATAAATCGTTTGGTCATTTATCGGCTGCGGAACATTACGCAATAAATCCAACAGATGATCAAAACCCAATAACTCTTTTTGCTTATTCTCCGCCTCGGTAACACCATCGGTGAAGACGATGACCTGCTCGCCATGATCGAGCGTGGTGGATTGTTCCGTAAAATGATACGTACTATCCAAACCCAAAATAACATTTGCCGCTTTCATATCGAACCAGCGGCACTTCCCGTTCTTGACGAGAATCGGCGGCAGATGCCCTGCGTTGCAGTAGGTCAACTGTCCCGTAGGCAGATGGAGCCGGCCGACAAAAGCGGTGACGAACATCATCAGACTGTTATTCGACGAGAGCGTAGAGTTAATCTCCTCCATGATTGCATTGGTAGACAGATGACGCTTGACGGCAGCGCGGAAGAGCGTTACCGTGGCGCTCATGAACATTGCCGCCGGCATTCCTTTGCCGCTGACGTCGCCTATGATGAAGGTGATATAATCGCCATCCCGATAGAAATCATACAGATCGCCTCCGACACTCTGCATCGGCACCAGCGTAGCATGGAGAGAGAGCTGCTCGTCATCGATGAAATCATGCACCAAGATGCCTCTCTGGATATTCCGCGCTATCTGCATCTCATTTTGGATGAGTTTATGCTCATTCTCTACCTGAAGGTATGCTTTCTGGTTTTTCTCAATCCGGCGGAAAAGCAGGACGAGCACAACGATACCGATAATCAGGACACAAAGCGTAATAAGGCTCCTCTTTTGGATGCTGTGCCAAATGATACGATTCGGCACAGCAATCATCAACTCCATGTTGATCGGGTACATCGTTTGCGAATAAACCATCCAATGCCATTTATCGTTTTTGTACCGCATCTCGTTTTCCGGCGTACTATTGTCAGAGGAAGCGATGAGGCTGCCGTTCGTACCATGAAGAATACATACCGCCTCTTCATGAGGCTTGATATCCTGGAGAATATCTTTCATCCACTCGATCCTAAAATCATCTCCCACTACGCCTACTAATCGTCCTTGTTCGTCTTCTATTTTGAT
>CADBVL010000074.1 GCA_902798015.1 uncultured Bacteroidales bacterium | reverse complement strand
GCTATCGATTGGCCGGAAGGGTTTGAGCCGTACGACCCGAAGGTAACGAATAACTTCAAGACCACGACAGCAGGTGTAAGCGGCACCAAATCCATTGAGTACCTCGCAATTCCCCGGAGCGCCGGAGAATACAACATCCCTGCGGTTAAGTTCAGTTATTTCGACATCGAAGACAAGACTTACCGCACCCTCTCCACCCCCGAATATACGATACATGTGAAGAGAGGCAATGGTGCGAATGGTGAGAATGGTGACAATGGTGAGGGACAAGTTATCTCTTACACGCATAAGGAAGACATCAAGCAACTCGGCACCGACATCCGATATATCGACACCAAGCCGCTCAAGAAGCAAAAAAGCCATCAACTTTCAGCCATCAGCAACGAGCATATTTGGTTATGGTACGTCATTCCGCTATTGATTGCCGGCGTGCTGTTGGTAATCCTGCGCAAGCAGATCAAGGAGAATGCGGATATCACCCGGGTACGTTACAAGCGCGCCAACAAGGTAGCGAAGAAACGCCTGAAGGCGGCTGAGAAAGCGCTAAAGGCCAATGACTCCAATGCTTTCTATGCAGCCATCGAACAGGCCGCATGGACGTACCTCAGCGATCGCCTGTCCATCCCGATGGCAGATCTGAACAAAGAAAATATCGCTTCGTTGCTGGCACAAAAGGGAGTAAGCGATACTCTCATCGCCGATGTAAAGAATGTCCTTTCGACGGCTGAGTTCGCCCGCTATGCGCCCTCCACCGACCACGCGATGGATGACCTCTACAAGGCCACCACGAATTTGATTAACAACCTTGAAGACCAGAAGATATGAAGATAAAGTTTAGAGTTGAGCGTTTAACGTTTAGAGGGTTCTGCCTTGCGGCAGTACTTCTCGTCAGTACATTTTCTTTCGCGCAGAGTGATTTTGATGCAGCGAACACGGCTTACGCCGAAGGGCGTTACGAAGAGGCGGCCACCATCTATCAGGCCTTGCTTGACGAGCAGCCCAATGCCACGTTGTATTACAACCTCGGCAATGCCCGCTTCAAACAGGGCGAACTGGCACAAGCGATTCTTCAATACGAGCGCGCGTTGCGTTTGCAGCCCAGTAACAAAGATGCGCAGTACAACCTTGCTTTTGCGCAGAGCAAGATCACGGATAATATCGTGGAGCAGGATTTCTTCCTCTCTACCTGGGCGCGTACCGTACGGAACAGTCTCAAAGAGCCCACCTGGCTTATCGGTTCTATCAGTCTGTTTATCATTGCGTTGGCAGGTCTGTTGCTTTTCCTGCTGGGACGCGAAGCCTGGTTGCGCAAGACGGCTTTTCATATAGCCTGGCTCACCTTGCTCTTCTCACTTATTGCTGGACTGAACGCTGCCTCGCTGCATAAGCGCGATACCTTGCGCAACGAAGCCATCATCACCCAGGGCGTAGTGAACGGCAAGTCCTCTCCCGACCGCTCCGGAACGGACCTCTTCACCGTTCACGAGGGCACCAAAGTGACCATCCGCGAGACCTTGGGAGAATGGTGTAACATCCGCGTAGGCAACTACGAAGGTTGGGTGCGCTTGCAGACATTAGAACGTATATAAAATCCATCTTATGAAGACAATAGACAAATTAGCCGCTCTGCGGCAAGCGATGCGTGAAGCGGGTGTCTCAGCGTACGTAGTACCCGGGAATGACCCGCACGCGAGTGAATACATGGCCGCTCACTGGTGTGAGATGCAGTGGCTCTCCGGTTTCAACGGCGAGTCCGGTACGATGGTTGTCACCCTCGACCGCGCACTCCTTTGGACAGACAGCCGCTATTATCTGCAGGCCGGCATCGAACTCAAAGACTCCACTATCGAACTGATGCGCGAGTCAGATATCGACTGCCCGAGTGTGGTTGATTGGTTGAAGGAAAGCCTACCCCAGCCCTCCCTGAAAGGAGGGAGTTTGGTAGGTCTCAACCCCGAAATGTGGAGCGTAGATGATTTCAAGGCAATGAAAGAGCGCTTAGCCGATACGGGTATCGGAGTGAAGAGCATCGATCTGATCAAGCCCATCTGGACGGAAGGCCGGCCGGCTATTCCTGCGGACAAGCTCTACCCCTACTCGGCAGACTTCGCCGGCGAGACCGTCGAGAGCAAACTGGCGAGAATAAGAAAATGCCTACCCCAGCCTTCTGTAAAAGGAGGGAGCGCAATGATTATCAGCGCATTAGACGAAATCGCCTGGTTGCTGAATATCCGCGGCAATGATGTAGAATACAATCCTGTAGTGATCTCTTATGTGGTGCTGGAGGCCGACAAATGCACCCTCTTTGTGGATGCTAACAAAGTCGATACAGTAGCGCAGAACTACTTGGATTTCAACAATATAGACGTGCAACCGTACGAGGCGGTGTTTGAATCTATCCGCGGCCTCCAAGGAACGGTACTCTTCGATGGAGCCCGTGTCAACGAAGCTCTTTACGAAGCCATTCCGGAGAGTTGCAAGAAGGTAAACGCCAAGTCTCCTATCCTCATTGACAAGGCCCGCAAGAACGCTGTCGAGTTGGAGGGCGAACGCATCGCCATGCGTCAAGACGCGGTAGCTCTCACGCGTTTCTTCTTCTGGTTGGAGAAAGAGGCTTTCCGTGACGGACAGACACAGACAGAGTGGACTCTCATGGAGAAACTGCATGAGTTCCGCATGATGGGCGAGAACTTCGTGGAGGAGTCTTTCGGCACCATCGCCGGCTATAAGGGGAATGGCGCCATCGTTCATTACGCGGCGACGCCGGACAAATGCGCGGAGGTCAAACCCGAAGGCATGTTACTGCTTGACAGCGGCGGTCAGTACCTGGATGGTACTACCGACATCACCCGCACGGTATGGCTCGGAGGACGCATCCCCGAACAGGCGAAATTAGACTATACTTACGTTCTGAAAGGACATATCGCTCTCGCCCGCGCACGTTTTCCGCGAGGCACGAGAGGTAACCAACTGGATGCTCTCGCCAAACAATACATGTGGGAAGCCGGCATCACGTTCGGTCACGGCACAGGTCACGGCGTAGGTCATTTCCTGGGTTGTCACGAAGGCCCGCAGAACGTACGTACGGATAACAACCCCACGGCGCTTGAGGTAGGACATATCATCTCTGATGAGCCGGGTATCTACCGCACGGACAAATGGGGAATCCGCACGGAGAACCTCATCACCGTCATTCCTGCCAAGCGCACCAAGGCGACTACGACCGAAGATGAATGGCTCGCCTTCGAGACCCTCACCCTCTGTTTCTACGACACGTCTCTCATCGATTTGTCTCTCATGACGGAGGACGAGATCGACTGGCTCAATGCGTACCACGTGCGCGTATATAAAGAGGTGTCACCATTACTCAATGCCGAAGAAGCGAAATTCCTCGCCCGTAAGTGCGCAGCGGTAGAAAGGTGAAAAGTGAAAGAGTGAAAGAGTGAAAGATATGGTCAGTACAGAAATCATCGATCGCATTGCGTTTGTGACAATGCAGAACGGCAAGCATTTTAATTGCTTGAGCGAAGAGATGTGTGAAGCGTTGAGCGAAGCTATCCAAGCAGCCTACAAGGCTGAGTGCGTGGGTATCGTCCTCAAAGCAGAAGTGAATAAGGGTGTATGGTCTGCCGGACATGACATTCATGAACTGCCACTCGACGGCACGGATCCTTTGGCGTACGAAGTACCCATGGAACGTTTGTTGCGACTGGTTCAGGATGTGCCTATTCCCGTCATCGCCTACGCCAACGGCACCGTTTGGGGCGGAGCGTGTGACCTCTGCCTGAGTTGTGACATGATTGTGGCATCCGACAATGCCACTTTCGCCATCACTCCAGCGAAGATCGGTATCCCGTACAATGCGTCGGGTATCATGCACTTCATCAACCAACTCGGCATCAACAAAGCCCGCGAGATGTTCTTCACCGCCAATCCGATCACCGCACAAGATGCCCTCAACGTGGGTCTTATCAACCACGTGGCGCCGGAAGACGAACTGGACCAACTGCTCGAGGAGAAATTCCTCGCCCCGCTGCGCCGCAACTCCGTTCTCTCCATCTCGGCTATCAAGCGACAGTTCCGCATCCTCAGCCGGGCAGCGACCGTGCTCTCGTCCGAACATTTCGAGCGCATCAATGCCTATCGCACGAAGGTCTATCGCGGCGATGACTACAAAGAAGGCATCACGTCTTTCTTCGAGAAACGCCCGCCTGAGTACAAAGGCAAAGCATCTGACCTCGATGAATAATCAGCACCCTTCGGGGTGCTTTTTTGTTGCATGTCTGCCAAAATGGCAGTTTTAAGCGCGTGGCACGAAATTTGACCATAAAAAGTCGGAGTATTCAGACTACTCAAATTAATCCGATAACTAAAATACAAACGATATGAACAAAGGAACAATTGGGGTAACAAGTGATAACATTTTCCCCGTCATTAAGAAATTTCTGTATTCGGACCATGAGATCTTCCTGCGTGAGTTGATCTCCAATGCCGTTGATGCAACGACCAAGTTGAAGACGCTGAGTTCGGTTGGCGAAGTGAAAGGCGACCTCGGTGATCTGCGTGTACGCGTCACTATCGACAAAGCAAAAAAGACGCTTACCGTCTCGGACCATGGTATCGGCATGACAGCCGAAGAAGTGGACAAATTCATCAACCAGATTGCCTTCAGCGGCGCGGAGGAGTTTTTGAACCAATACAAAGACAAGACGGAAGCCATCATCGGCCATTTCGGTCTCGGTTTCTACTCCGCCTTCATGGTGTCGAAGAAAGTAGAGATCTTCAGTCTCTCCTACAAAGAGGACTCAGAAGCTGTTCATTGGAGCTGTGAGGGTAATCCTGAATACACGATGGAAAAAACTATCAAAGCCGAGCGAGGCACCGACATCGTGCTGCATATTGACGATGAGTTCAACCAGTACCTCGAGGACGCTACTATCGAAGGACTGCTCAAGAAATACTGCAAGTTCCTGCCCGTCGAGATTGCTTTCGGCAAGAAGAAAGAATGGAAAGACGGCAAGGAAGTAGAGCTCGATGAAGAGAACATCATCAATGATATCAACCCGGCATGGACCCGCAAGCCGGCCGAGTTGACCGGTGAGGATTATGACAAGTTCTACCACGAACTCTACCCTATGCAGTTCGAACAACCGCTGTTTCATATTCATCTGAACGTTGACTACCCGTTCAACCTCACGGGTATTCTTTACTTCCCGAAGATCAAGTCGAACCTTGACGTACACCGCAATAAGATCCAACTCTATTGTAACCAGGTCTATGTGACCGACGAAGTGGAGAACATCGTGCCGGAGTACCTTACCCTCTTGCACGGCGTGATCGACAGCCCGGACATCCCGCTGAATGTAAGCCGTAGTTACCTGCAGTCGGACAACAACGTCAAGAAGATCTCCGGATACATCACCAAGAAAGTGGCTGACAAACTGACAGAACTCTACAAGGCTGACAAGGATGATTTCGCCAAGAAATGGGACGACATCAAGATGTTTATCCAATTCGGCATGCTCACCGACGAGAAGTTCTACGAGAAAGCAGTAGGCTTTGCGCTTCTCAAGAACCTCGACGGCAAGTACGCCACGATCGAGGAATACAAGGACCAGGTACGCGACAAACAGGTTGATAAAGACGGTAACCTCGTGCTGCTCTACACCAATGATCCGGACGCACATTACACGTACATCGAACGCGCGAAAGCGAAAGGTTATGACGTGCTGCTCATGGACGGCGAACT
>CADBVL010000073.1 GCA_902798015.1 uncultured Bacteroidales bacterium | reverse complement strand
GCGCTTTGAGGTTCGCCTCCATGTGTTCCTGCACCTTGCCTTCGGAAACGAGCTGGTACATGCCGCCGCGCTCCTGGATGTCGAGGAACTGCTTCCATGCCTCTGCGGCGATCGACGCCGTCAGGTTCTCGAGGTAGTACGAACCCGCTGCGGGGTCAACAACCTTATCGAAATGTGCCTCTTCCTTGAGCAGCAACTGCTGGTTACGCGCTATACGCTCGCTGAAATCCGTCGGCTCTTCGTACGTCACGTCAAACGGCGTAACGGTGATCTCATCGACACCTGCGAGAGCCGCCGACATCGTCTCGGTCTGCGAACGAAGCAGGTTGACATACGCATCGAAGACGGTCATGTTGAAACGGCTGGTCTCGGCGCTGACGTTCATCTTAGCGGCGTTGCGCAACGCCGTCGTGAAGATCGGGTCTTTGTATGCCTCCACGATCTTCGCCCACAGCAGACGACCCGCACGGAACTTAGCAATCTCCATGAAGTAGTTACCGCCGATACCCATATTGAAACGGATAGCATTGGCTGCGCGGTAGTTCGGGATGCCTGCCTCGGTCATCATCGTCATGTACTCGGCACCCCAAGCGAGTGCGTACGCGAGCTCCTGAGCCGCATAAGCGCCGGAGTTATTGAGGATGACGCTGTTGACGCCTACTACACGGTAACCCGGCAGCGATTTGGCTGCTTTGACGGTCTCCGCGATCTTGGCGCTCACCTGCTCGCGGGTCAGGGCTTTGCCTTTGAGGAGCATGTTCTTGATCGGGTCCACGTTGATAGAACCGATGAGGCCCTTGGTGTCATAACCCATACGGCCGTAGTAACGCACGAGGATGTTCGCCAGCTTCGGCGCTGCGCAGGCGCAGATAGAGAAGTTGATGGCTACTGCCGGTGCATACACGCCGTTGAGGAGCGTTTTGATGAAGTTGTACGTCAGTTTGTCTTTGTCGAGACAGAAACCGAGAGACGTGATACCTTTGTTGAGCACCTCCAGCGCTTTGGCATTCGCCTTGCGAGCGTTCTTGCAAGCGCAGATGTTCTGGCGGATAGCCCATTCGTTGTTTGTACGCGTACCGCGGACGTAAGGGAACTGACCGGGCGCAGAGACGGTCGTCTTCAGGCCTTTGAGGTCCTCACGGCGGTAGAACGGCTGCACGTTGAATCCTTCCGGCGTGCGCCATACCAACTTCTTGTCGAAGTCGGCACCTTTCAGGTCAGCGATGATCTTGTCCTTCCACACTTGCGTGGAGACCGGAGCAAAATCCGCTAACATGTTTACTTTGTTGTCTGCCATGATTAGAAATGTTTGTTTATATAAGTTTATATTGCTTTCAGTAAGTTTATAGCCGCAAGCGGCGTTTAGCAAGTTTAGTGTCGCTGCGCGACGTTTATTTCAAAATTCGCACAAAGTTACAATAAGTTTCGCATATATGCAAGAAAAAACGGCAAATTTTATTAAAAAATGCCGTTTTGACCTATTGGGGAGTGATTTTTCTAATAAAAATCGCCTTTTATTGCACTATCTGACCGGTGATGGTGTAGATTTGGTCGCCAACCTGTATGAGAAGTTGTCCGGAGCGGATAAATTTGCGGATAGCAGTCGGTAATTGGCTGTTTTCGATAGCTGTACCACCAGAGCAGGAGGTGAGGTAATCAGAATAAACCGTTTGCGTACCGGAACCGTTCATGGTGACATCGACCTGCGCTATACGGCGGTGACCGCTGGAACCTCCTACGGAGAAGACTACCTGGTCTGCATCACCCGTCCAGGTACTACCGCTTAGCGCACCGGTGTTGACACTTATCGCATTATTGGAATCGCCGGAACCGAAGGTAAAGACAATCTTGGTTATTGACTCCGCGGTCACCGTCATGGTGTTACCCGGATAGCAACGCACGGCTTCGCCGGTATTATAATACTTCGGCACATTGGAACCTGCTGTTCCTTTTCCGAACGTGAGAGTGACATCCCCTTTCGTGATAGTGGTCACCTCTTGTCCGTTCGTATAGCCTTGTGCTTTCATGTTCACCGACTCGGTGCTCTCCACTTTTCCGTGGTCAATAGTCTCTGCGTGCGCAAAGACGGCGTAGTACGTCACATCAGCCGTTACTGGTGGGAAATCAGACGGTTCGTTATAGAGGATAGCCGGTGCTTCACCCGCTATGCCTTCTATAGGCGCGTCCGTCCATCCGACAAAGACATTACTGTTTGACGAGCATGACTCAGGAGTTTCAGGAAGCGTTTGAATGGCTTTGTTCTCTACGATAGAATCCACAGAGAGAATGACTCCGTTCACCGACCAACTTACACCATACTTCACCTTTCCTGCGGGGTCTTGTCCGCCTCCGTCGCAGGTTGGCGTCATGGTCGAGAGGTCCACCTGCTGGTTCTTTTTCGTACCCCATATATACTCCACGAGGTCAGGGTAATCGATGAAGGGATTACGGTTGTTCTGCTCGCCATAGACGGCTTGGTTACGGTCTATCTCTTTCTCGGAGACAGGATCGTTACGATGCCATTCGAGCAGAAAAGCCAAACTGTAGGCGGTGAGGTTCGTGGGGTTGGAAGAGAACATCGTTGCCCCGTCGCCGGAGTTAAGAATCTTATCGCGATAGCGCGCCACCATATAAAAGAACGTACGCGCGAAGTCGCCCTTATAGCGGTCGTCGGGCTCGTAGCACGTGCCGGAATAGCCGGAGACAGCCGATGTGCCGAGTTTGCCGAGCGCGTGATGATCCGGGTCACCGGAGATACCTTTGTTGCTTCCCACAACCCCATACGGGTAGTTCGAACGCAAGTTGTTCACGCGGGCGTCCGTCGGATAGACATTGAACAGATCAGAGACCATCGGGCCGGAACCGAGCCACGACTGGCAGCATACATGCTCCTTGTTCCATCCGTCACACACCTGCTTCTGCGCCTTATTGGCGTCCTCATAGACGAAATGGCACGTGGAATACATATCCCAGAGCGAATCGGCGTAGAAGTCGGTATTGAGGTAATGGGGTTCAAGCCCTTTATAGGATATCTCGTTGTAGTCCCGCGAGATACAGGTCTGCAGGGCATCGAGGATAGCGTCCAGCGATTTCTTGCCACTTACGCCGTCATAGTACCCATCCGGAATGGCGGCTACGCCGGTAATGACGTTAGCGAATGTGACTTGCGCTATCAGCAGCGCGATAACAATCGTTATGTGAGATTTGAGATTCGACATTGGATATTTAAATTTGTTATTTTACTCGTTGACCTTGAAGATTGAATAATTGGTTATCAAGGAGGATGTATATCTGCCCACCGATGAAGAGTTTGCGGGCATGGTCGTTGACACCGACGAGTTCAATCTCCGTAGGCGTCTGACACGAGGTGATAAACCGGTCATAGGTGACTCCTGCGCCGGTAGCGTTGATGGTGACAGAGGAGAATCCGACACCTTTGCCTGACCCTGCATTCGAGCAGAGGAAGGTGATTTGGGACCGGCCGCTGAACGAACCCGTATTGGTCCACTCGTAGTCGGAGAGGGTACTTCCTTTGCTTACTTCGATCATGCCTATCTTGGTCTCACCGGCATAGAAACTGAACTCATCGTATTGCGTGCCGCCGAACGTACGGAGCGTTGCCTCGATAGAACTGAGTCCCGCGAGGTCTATCTCCGGCGAGAGGAGTTCTTTACCGCTATCAAGAAGCCAGTACGAGCCTTTATTCGTCCCCGTATTATTCCATTCGCCTATAGGAGAGTCCGCGCTATACGTATAAACCGCAGGCTCCGAGGCACCTTCTCCGGCATGAGCGAAGACGGCATAGTAGGTCACATCTTCCGTGACGGCGGGGAACTGAGCTGCTATGGTATAGAGGATAGCCGGCGCTTCATCCGCTATGCCTTCTATAGGCGCGTCTGTCCATCCCATAAAGACATCCGATTCGGTAGAACAGGATACCGGCGACTCGGGAAGTGCGGTTATCTTCTTGTTCTCGGCAATCGAATCCACCTGCGTCACTTCGCCGTTCACCGACCAGCTGACGCCGTACTTCACCACAGTGGGTCCTACCGGCGTACCTTCGCGCGAGCCGTCACTCTCCCCTGGAATGAAATCCGGGTCAGTGGACGCCATGAGTTTGGACATGTCCAGCGTCTCTCCCGCGTGCTCACCCCAAATATACTCCGCCAGATACGGATAGTCGATAAACGGGTTACGGTTACCTTGCGTTTCCTGAATACCGTTGTTTCGGTCTATCTCCTTACGCGACACGGGGTCTTCGCGATGCCATTTCATCAACAGCACCACGGCTTTCTTCGTCAGACCGAAGTTCTGCGAAGCGGTGTAGGTGCCGGTAAAGAAGTTATTTCCGGAGGTGAGGTTGGATTGCTGCCATTTGACGATCGTTCCCATTAAACCGCGGGCGATATCCCCTTTGTACTGGGATTTAGGTTCGAATACATTCCCCGTTCCCTGAATCTCTTCTCCGGCTTCGGAGGCGATGGTCTTACGATCCGTGGACCAGGAAGCAGCAGCACCGTACTTATTCCCTACCCAATTGGTACCGCCGTTCACAACGCCGTATTCATAGTTGGAACGGACTCCGTTGACTTTTCCGTCGGTAGGAAGCACATGGAAGATATCGTTTCCTATTCCGCTTGTGCCGCCTCCCCACCAACTCTGTGGGATAGAGTGCTCGCGGTTATAACAATCGCACACGCCATTATAGTTGCCGCAGGTATTACTCGTGGCAAAAACACACTCACCGTACATGTCCCATATCTTACCTGCTTTTCCTACCGAGTCCTGAGGATAGACATCGGTCTTCAGATAGGCACTATAAAGGCCGTTATAACCAATTGAAGAATACCCTTTGCATGTCTGCGCACTCACAGCTTTCCAGAGATCCGCACCGGACTTGCCATCAACAGCCCCCCAATAAGCAGGAATCCCATCCGCCGGAGTAACCGAAGCTGCGAAAGCCTCCGCAGACAAAAAGCAAATAACCAATACGGTTAAAGAAAACAAGAAAAAATGTTTATTCATGGTGTTTAATTTTATCGTAAAATCAAAATCGCGTGCAAAGGTACTGCTTTTTTTTGACATGTGCAAACAGCAAAATGATTTTTTTTGCACAAATAATTTGCGTATATGGAAAAAATGTAGTACTTTTGCCCTCGTTTTCGCGAAAAATGCCGTTTTGGCCGTATTCGCAAGGCGATTTATAACAACAATCAACTATTTATTCGAACGATAAAAAATGAAAACGTTTGACGTTAAAAATTATGTTTTACTGCCGCTGATCATTCTGGCGTTGCTTTTTTTGTGGTTTGCGCCGGCATCGATTTTCCATATCGATGGACTGACAGTTGTTCAGCAGCGTACGATTGCCATCTTCTGCTACGCAGCACTGATGTGGATGTTTGAGATTATTCCTGCGTGGGCAACTTCGGTAAGCACCATCGTTATGCTGCTGTTGGCAGTGTCGAACAAAGGTTTCACACAACCCGAGATGGGTGATTTAGTGAACTTCAAGGAACTCATGGCGGCTTTCGCAGACCCGATTATTATGCTTTTCCTGGGTGGTTTCGTACTGGCGATCGCGGCAAGCAAAGTGGGTTTGGACGTATATCTGGCTCGTATCTTGCTGAAACCATTCGGTACAAAACCAAGTATGGTATTGTTAGGTTTTTTGGTGCTGATCAGCGTCATGTCGATGTTTATGAGTAACACGGCAACAGCCGCGATGATGTTGGCTTTCCTCGCGCCGGTTATCAAGACACTGCCGGCCGACGGTGGAGGTCGAATGAGTTTGGC
>CADBVL010000072.1:9915-14377 GCA_902798015.1 uncultured Bacteroidales bacterium | reverse complement strand
CAACCGCAAAATGATACTTGCCATAGTTTTTTTTTATTTTAGATTTTCTTTGATATTTCAAAAATTTCATGTACCTTTGCACCAGATTTTTGTAAATGTTACCGATTTTGTTACCGATTTTCAATAGAATCCGTACCAATTCGGGGGTATTTCGTACTTTGATTTATTGCCTTTGACCGCTCAAAAGGTGCATATATACGCAAAAACAAGCATGTCAGATTAACTCTAACATACTCATTTACAATACTTTGCGGATTCTCCGCTCTTTTGAGAGCCACTTCCCGGACTCGAACCGGGGACCTACGCATTACGAATGCGTTGCTCTACCAACTGAGCCAAAGTGGCGAACCATGTTGGCATGATTTTTGAAAGCGGGTGCAAAGGTACTACATTTTTTTGAAATACACAAATATTTTGTGAAAAAAATAGCATTCATATTCATTTTTGTTACTCTGGCGGTTGCGATGTCCGCTCAGACTCATACGCGTGTTTATAAGGAGCGCGTGCGCACGCTGCGCGTAGCGCGTGAGTTCTTGTTATTGGAAGACCAGGTACCGCTGCATATCTCTTTCGACGAGATGAGTCATGACGTACACATGTACACCTACACCGTACGGATGCTAAACAGCGATTTGATGAGCAACGAGTACCTGCAAGGGTTTACGACCTGCGACATCGTGGATTATGCGCATTCGATCAACACCACCCGCGAGTACACGCATTATTGGTTCGATTTCCCCAATGCCGATATGCGCCTCACCAAGAGCGGACAATACCGCTTGACGATTTATGAGGACGGCAATCCGGACGACAAAGTCGCGGAGATAGATTTCTGCGTAGTGGAACCGCTGGTGAAGATCGCCGCGAACGTGCGGGCGAACACCGACATTGAGTTCAACGGACGCTACCAGCAGCTGGATATCGATGTGAACACAGCAGCCCTGAATGTACGCGACCCCAAAGAACTGCGGATCGTGGTGACGCAGAACAACCGTACGGACAATGCCGTAGAACTGACGCAGCCTACATTCTTTGAACCCGCAAGGCAGCGTTATGTCAATAACAAAGCACTCATCTTCGAGGGCGGAAATGAGTACCATCATTTCGATGCGTTCTCTACCTATTATGCCGGAACGGGCATCGACCGCGTGTACCATGAACTGGGTGACTATAATGTGTTGCTCTTCACGGACGAGGTGACACAAGGCCAGTATATCCATCATTTTGATGCGGACGGCATTTATAAGATCAATGCCGAGCACGCCTATGATGATGATATAGAGGCGGAATATATGTGGGTACATTGGACTTTGGCGGTAGATAAACCCTGGTTGGACGGTGCCGTTTATATCGGAGGTGACCTCTTCCAGAACGAGCGCTCGATGCGTAACAGGATGCAGTACGACCCGGAGGCGAAAGTCTATTGGTTTACCTCACTTGTGAAACAGGGTGGGTACGACTACCAGTATTGGTTCTCCGGCAAAGGAACGCAAAACAAAACTACCACCCAACGTGTGGATGGTAGTTATTGGCAGACGGAGAATGAATACGCCGTGTATGTCTTTTGGCGTCCTTTCGGCGCGCGCTATGACCGCTTAGTCGGCGTACAGATCCTTCATTAGTCTTCGATACGCACGAACTTGCCTTGTTTGGTGAAGACAAGCGTCATCTCGTCATTCAGTTCAAGAACTTTCTTTCCGGGAGCCACCTCGTATTTCGTGATTGTGGCATTCGGGAACGTCTCATGTACGTACTTCTGCATTTTCTCCGGTACGAACAAGGTCTTGATACCTTTATCGTTCTCCACCTTAATCAGTTCACCTCTGTTGTTGTACTTGATTTCGGTCTCATCGTTCATTTTGAATGCATACTCGAATCTACGCGGAGCAACTTTCTTTACCGTAATGAGCTGGATATCCAGCGGCAGGAAGTTCTTCTGAATCTCTTCCTTTACATCCTCCGGTACGTTTTCGAAAGCTACCGGTTGTTTACCACGTGCAAAAACACCTGTGACAAACGCACTGATGAGCAGTGCAACTAATGCAATCTTTTTCATATTGTTATTTGTTTAAACGTTCCTTAATAGCTTTGCTCTCCGCCTCATATCCGGGTTTGTCAAGCAGAGCGAACATGTTTTTCTTATAGGCCTCAACGCCAGGCTGGTTGAACGGGTTAACGCCCAAGATATAGCCGGATATACCGCAGCCGCGCTCGAAGAAATAAATGAACTGGCCGATGTTGAACTCATCGATCTTCTCGAACGAGATGTGAATATTCGGAACACCGCCGTCCACGTGTGCCAGTTGGGTACCGAGTTCAGCCATCTTGTTGACCTCATCGACGCGCTTGCCTGCGAGGAAGTTCAATCCGTCGAGGTTTTCTTCGTCCGTAGGAACAAGCACGGTCTTGTTGGCTTTCTCAATAGAGATCACTGTCTCGAAGATCGTGCGCTCACCGTCCTGAATCCATTGACCCATGGAGTGAAGATCGGTTGTGAAATCGACGGATGCTGGGAAGATAGCCTTGTGGTCCTTGCCCTCGGATTCGCCGTAGAGTTGTTTCCACCACTCGGAGAAATAATGCAGTTTCGGGTTGAAGTTAACCAGTATCTCGATCTTCTTTCCGTCCTGATAGAGGGCGTTGCGCATCGCTGCGTACTGGCAGGCAGGGTTTTCAGCGAACGGCACTTTGACATCCGTTGCTTTCTCCATCTCTACAGCTCCCCGTACAAGTTCGCGGATGTTACCGCCGGCTACTGCAATAGGCAGCAGGCCTACCGGTGTGAGAACAGAGAAACGACCGCCTACGTTATCGGGAATGACAAAGGTCTTGTAACCCTCTTTGGTGGAGAGGCTGCGCAGTGCACCTTTGGCGCGATCCGTAACAGCTACGATACGGTGCTTGGCTTCCTCTTTGCCTACCTGTTTCTCCAGCATGGTCTTGAGTAAACGGAAAGCGAGTGCAGTCTCGGTTGTCGTACCCGATTTGGAGATGTTGATAATACCGAATTGCTTGTCAGCGAGGAACTCCATGAGTTCAGCCAGGTAATCTTCGCCGATATTGTTTCCGGCATAAACCACGTAGGGGTTCTTGCGGTCTTTGGCGACAAAGGCATCAAACGACGAACTCAACGCCTCGTTCACGGCGCGTGCACCGAGATACGAACCACCGATACCGGCTACGATCACCACCTCACAACGACGGCGTAAGTCCTCTGCACATGCCTGGATTTCTGCCAACTCTGACTCAGTGATAGAGGAGGGCAGGTGTACCCATCCAATGTAGTCATTGCCTGCGCCCTTACCGTTCTCAAGCAGTAAGTTGGCAGTTTCTGTTTGCGACTCCAGTTTCTTCAATGCGTCGGCTTTCACAAAGCTTGCAGCATTCTTTAAACAAAGTTTCATGTCTATTGTAATTTAGAAGTTAATGACTTGATAATAGGTTTCGCTTTCTGCTTGTTGTACAGAATTTCGTACATAGCATCCACGATGGGAAGCGCTACTTTCATGCGTTGGTTCGCTTCGTAGATGGCTTTTGTGCCATAGTATCCTTCGGCCACCATTTCCATTTCCATCTGTGCAGCCTTGACAGAATAGCCCAAGCCCAGCATCTGACCGAACTGGCGGTTCCGGCTGAATTGCGAATAGCCGGTGACCAGCACGTCTCCCAGGTAGCCGGACGCGGTGATGTCTCGCGGCACATTGCTCATCGCAGTCGCGAAACGCTGGATCTCCTGAATGGCGTTTGATAGCAGTACCGCCTGGAAGTTATCGCCGTAATGGAGCGCCTGACACATACCGGCTGCGATGGCGTAGATATTCTTCATGACCGAACTGTATTCCAAACCAATTACATCGTTCGAGATGGTGGTATGAACATACGGAGTACTGAACAGTTTAGCCCACACTTCGGCATTCTGGCGGTTCTCGCAGCCGATAGTAAGGTAACTGAGCCGCTCCAATGCGATTTCCTCTGCATGACAAGGACCGGCGATGACACCCAACTGGTCAAACGAGATGCCAAAACGGTTATGAAGATAGTCGGTGATAATCACATTCTCATCAGGAATCATACCTTTGACGGCAGAGATAACCACCTTATGCGTCATGTCGCGACGAATCTTATTCAGCGACTGCTTCACGTAAGGCGAAGGAATAGCCAGAATGAGTACGTCGGACTGCGCGACAGTCTGGTTGATGTCGGATGAGAAATGGATACGTCCGATATCAAAACTGGCAGCGCCTAAATAAGAAGGGTTCTTGCCTGTAGCGATGAAGTCGTCAATCACTTCCTGACGACGGATGAACCAGTTGATCTCACTCTGGTTTTGCATCACGATCTTCGCCAATGCCGTAGCCCATGAACCCGAACCTAATATTGCAATTTTACGATACACGACAGAAATTAAAAATTAAAAATTCAAAATTAAAAATTAATTGACTTCAGGTTTCATCGTGGGGAA
>CADBVL010000072.1:0-9893 GCA_902798015.1 uncultured Bacteroidales bacterium | reverse complement strand
ATGTCGGCGGCATACCATATTCTAGCGCGCGCATAAAGTCATGGTCACTCACCATCGCCTCGTCATCACCTTTGTCGGCGAGCTTCATCTGCTCTACGAAACGGTTGTATTGGTCGATCGGGTCGTTCAACTCCGAATAAGCGTTGGCTAGCTCTTTGCCGTTGACCATCAACTCAAAACGCTCGGTCAGACCGGGTTTGGAGCGGTGCATCTTCGTCAACGGAGACATCTCAACAGGGTAGTCGGTGATGAAGGTCGGCTGGATGAAGGTGCCCTCGCAAGTCTCGCCGAAAATCTCGTCGATGAGTTTGCCTTTGCCCATATGCTCCGTGTCTTCCACACCGAGTTTCTTTGCCTCCACGCGGATCTCCTCCTCGCTCATTGAGGCCAAGTCAAGGCCGGTCTTTTCTTTGATGGCATCGAGGATAGGCAAACGACGATATGGCGCTTTGAAATCCACTTCGTGGTCTCCGATCTGCACTTTCGTAGTACCGTTGACAGCTATGGCTATCTTCTCCAACAGTTGCTCCGTAAAGCCCATCATCCAGTTATAATCCTTGTATTGCACGTAGAGCTCCATACAGGTAAACTCCGGGTTGTGGCTGCGGTCCATTCCTTCGTTGCGGAAGTTACGGCCGATCTCATACACGCCCTCGAAACCGCCGACAATAAGGCGTTTTAGGTAGAGTTCGGTCGCGATGCGCAGGTACATATCTACATCGAGCGTATTGTCGCGATTTGCTGGAGAATAGGAGTCTCCACTTCGGTATATCCGGCCTCATCAAAGACCTGACGCATGGTGCGCAGGATTGTTGCGCGTTTGAGGAATGTCTCCTTAACACCGTCATTGACCACCAAGTCTACATAACGCTGACGATAACGTTGTTCCGGATCATTAAAACCATCGTAAGCCACGCCGTCTTTGTATTTTACAATAGGCAATGGACGGAGACTCTTTGCGAGCACGGTCAATTTCTTTGCGTGTACGCTGATCTCGCCCATTTGGGTGCGGAAAACAAATCCCTCAATACCGATGAAGTCACCGATGTCGAGCAGTTTCTTGAAAACGACGTTGTACATCTGGCGGAGCGTCTCCGCAGACAGATAACCGTTCGGATCATTCGCTTCCGAAGCCGGCTTCTCTGCATCCTCTGCTAATTGGATATCATCTCTTGATACATAGACCTGAATACGGCCTTTCGAGTCTTGCAACTCAATAAAAGAGGCCTTACCCATGATGCGCTTGGACATCAATCGTCCTGCGATGCGCACGCTCTTACCGGTAAACCACTCAGCTTTGGGTTCCGGCTCTCCTTCTGCGCGGTCCACAAATGCCGCTTTGATGTCGGTAGAAAAACCGGTCACTTCATACTCTGCCGCAGGGTAGGGATCGATGCCTAAATCGCGCATCGCCTGCAAACTCTGGCGGCGTACAATCTCTTGTTCACTTAATTCCATTATGATTCTTAATATTTTAATACAGTTTGTTATGAATTTATGTTTGCACATAAAATCCGCTGCAAAAGTACACAAAAAAAATGACATACGCAAGAACGTATGCCACTTTTTTGGATTTTAACAGGTCCTTATTTGCGTTTGGACTGTGATTTTGGTGCAGGAGCCGGTTGCTCTTTGGGTTCCTGAGCCGGTTTGTCACAACATGGTTTTTTCGGAGCGTCGCTATGGAAGATGTTTACTACTTCTCCCTTTGCGTTGATATATTTCAGTACTTCGGGGTTGTGGAGAATGAGGTATTTCTCGATGTCCTCCAGCGAGAACTTACTGATAGCTTCGATATCTTCGCGTTGTGTGCGGCCGTTCACGTAATAACCTGCAAATCCGGTTAACGTAGCTTTGAAACGTTTGCGAATTCGTGAGTTGCGGCACTCAATCTTGTAGATAGGATCTACAACCAGGTCTATTTTGTTATTCGTGATAGCCAGATAGCGGCACTCGAGCATGGCGTCTTCTTTGGTCGGGTGCCAACTCGAAATGGCTTCTACACGTTTGTTAAAATCGGACTTTATGTCCACTAATGTCGGGGATGCCTGAATATCATCGCGGTCGATACCGGTTTGACGAGCGGTATATTGGTATGTAGAACATCCGGTCAACACCAGCGCACCCATACATACAACAACTAAAATCTTTTTCATAATGCGTTTCTGTTAGAAGGTTAAACCAATACCGATACCATTAGCACCGGAGTTGAGCGTGAATTGCAGCGACTGCTCTCTCTTCATGCGGTTATATCGAACGGCTCCGACGGTTACCATAGGTACACCGGCTACAAATGCTGCTCCGCCGACCGCCATGAGTACCGAACCGGCAATAGTGCCCGGATAATGAGATTCGCATTCACAGCCCCAGTTTCCTGCGATAGCAAAAGTCGTAAGACCAGCAACGAGACATACGGCCGGACCGCAAACCATCATAGCGATACCGCCATCGCGCAGCTTTTGGGCTTTAAGCATTTCGTCCGAGTTAAATGGCTTGAATGAACGAGCCGGTGCTTGGTTCTTCAGCATGATAGAACCACTTGACTTGATTCCGTCTTTGAGAGCCGGCAGTCCACCGCCATTGAAATAATAGGTGTCGCCCGTATTCGATTTCTGGTAATAGTACTTTGGGAAATTCGAATCGTACAACAGTTTGAATTTCTCGATCTCCTCCAACGTGTAATTCTTGGAGTCATCGAGTCGGTTCGGCTCCTCTTTGTACGTACCGGCATAGCCGACAATCGTAGCTTTGAAGCGCTTTTTCAGTTTAAACGGGTTGTATTCAATTTTGTAAATCGGGTCAACGACGACATCGATTTTCGCATCTTGAATACATAAGAACTCGGCCTCGGCGATAGCATCTTTACGCGTTAACTGATAGTCGGAAGTAGCAGTTACTTCGCGATCATAATTCACAACGATGCTGGCCATCTGTTCCTTGGAGTCAATCGAGCGCTGACGCACATCCGTTTGACGAGCGGTGAATTGGTACGTCGAACAACTCGATAAAACCACTGCCAAGAGCAACAAGGGGAAATAAAGAGATTGTTTCATTGTAGTAAATTATTTGGGTTAGTAAAATCGCTGCAAATTTATAATAAAAAAGTTATATATGCAAGTGGCAGCAAATAAAAAATGATAAAATTCCAATTATTGCCAATATTTTTTCTTGTTTTTCGTATATATTGTATGTTTTTATAAAACATTTTCATTTTCCATTTGCGTATATCAAAAATTCTTCGTATCTTTGCACGCTAAATTGGATTAGTATGGACTCTTTTGAACAATTATGTCAACACCGTCGGTCTATACGTAAGTATACATCCCGGCCTGTAGAGCAGGAAAAAATAGATTATATGCTGCGATGTGCGCTGATGTCGCCGAGTGCCAAGCGGACATGTCCGTGGGAGTTTATCGTGGTGCGCGATGAAACCAAGTTACGCGCTCTGAGCGGATGCAAGACCTACGGCAGTAAGATGTTTGATACCGCGATGGCGGGTATTGTCATCGCCCTTGACCCTACTTTGTGTGACAACACATGGATGGCAGACGGGGCAATCGCTGCGGAGCATATTCTTCTCGCGGCTGCCGAGCAGGGAATAGGCGCTTGTTGGTGTCATATATACGAACGCGAGGAATCCGAAGCGATGGTGAAGGAGCTTTGTGCTATTCCTGCCGATAAAGTGGTGCTTTGTGCGATAGCGCTCGGCTATCCGGATGAGGAGCACCGAAACTACGAATTGGATCAACTGAAATACGAAAAGATACACAATGAAACCTATAATAGCCATAACAGCCGGTGATAGTAACGGCGTAGGGTACGAAGTGATCATCAAGGCGCTTCTTGTGGGATATATGTTTGAGATCATGCGGCCTGTGGTCTATGGAAATGCCGCTGTAGCAAAGAAGCACATTGCTACATTGTCCGAGGAGTACCATAACGTCACATGGAACCTTATTGATTCACCGGAACAAGCGAAAGACGGACGTCTGAACCTTATTACCTGTTATACAGATAACCTGCCTGTAGAAATCGGTACACCGACCCCTGAAGCAGGGAAGGCGGCTCTTGCCTCCCTGGAACGTGCTTGTCGTGACCTTAAGGCGGGTAAGGTGCAAGCCCTCGTCACAGCTCCGCTGAACAAAGAAACAGTAGCCCAATCCGTACCTGGATTCACAGGCCACACCGAATATTTGGAACAGCAATTCGAAGGCGAAGAACTAATGATGCTCTGCAGCAATACTCTTCGCGTTGCGCTGGTGTGCAATCACGTTGCACTTTCCGAAATACCGGCACAGATTACGGAGGAGCGTATTCTGAAAAAACTCACGATTTTGAATCAATCCCTCAAACGCGATTTCGGAATGGAAAAACCGCGTATTGCCGTGTTGGCTTTGAATCCCCATGCCGGTGATCAGGGATTGTTGGGAAAAGAAGAGCAGGAGATTATCGTACCGGCCATCGAGAAGGCAAAAGAGCAGGGTATATGGGCCTTTGGACCCTATGCGGCCGACGGTTTCTTCGGTAGCGGTCATTTCTCGCATTTTGATGCGGTGCTCGCTATGTACCATGACCAGGGATTGATACCATTCAAGACGCTCGATATGAGCGGGGTAAACTTCACCGCAGGGCTGAATATTGTACGTACTTCGCCGGACCATGGTACAGGGTATGACATCGCGGGCAAAGACCAGGCGGACCCCTCGTCTATGCGTAATGCATTCTTTATGGCGATAGACGTTCTGCGCCAACGTGCAGAGTACGATGAGCTGACGGCCAACAAGCTGCCCTTCATTGAGCGCAACGACGGTGAAGGTAAGCCGCGCCGTGAATTTATTGACTTTAAGACAACGAGATATAATGAGAACCAGTAAAGAAATTCGTCAGTCCTTCTTGGACTTCATGGCATCGAAAGGACACCAGGTGGTTCCTTCCGCACCAATGGTCATCAAAGATGACCCCACCCTCATGTTCACCAATGCCGGCATGAATCCGTGGAAAGGTATTATTCTTGGCAACGATCCAATCAAGTATCCGCGCGTGGCAGACAGCCAGAAGTGTCTGCGCGTTTCGGGCAAACATAACGACCTCGAAGAGGTTGGACACGACACTTACCATCACACCATGTTTGAAATGCTCGGTAACTGGTCGTTCGGCGATTATTTCAAGAAAGAAGCTATTGATTTCGCATGGGAATACATAGTAGATGTGCTGAAGATAGACCCCTCTAATCTCTATGCTACCGTCTTTGAGGGATCTCCCGAAGAAGGTTTGGCGCGCGATGACGAAGCGGCTGCTATATGGGCAAAACATTTGCCTGCCGATCATATCCTGAACGGCAACAAGCATGATAACTTCTGGGAGATGGGGGATACCGGACCCTGTGGCCCGTGTTCGGAGATTCACGTGGACAGCCGTAGCGCCGAAGAACGCGCGAAAGTACCCGGTCGTGAATTGGTGAACAAAGATCATCCGCAGGTCATTGAGATATGGAATATCGTCTTCATGCAATACAACCGCAAGGCAGACGGTTCTTTGGAGCCGCTGGCGAAGAAGGTTATTGATACCGGTATGGGTTTTGAACGTCTTGTCCGTACCATTCAAGGCAAGACTTCTAACTACGATACCGATGTGTTCCAGCCAATGCTTAAGCGTATAGGTGACATCTGTGGCTGCACATATGGTAAGGATGAGAAAACCGATATCGCGATGCGTGTCATAGCGGATCATATTCGTACCATTGCATTTGCTATCACGGACGGACAGTTGCCTTCCAACGAGAAAGCAGGTTATGTTATCCGTCGTATTCTCCGTCGTGCAGTACGTTATGGTTATACTTTCCTTAATATGCGCTCGGCGTTCCTCTATCAATTGGTTCCGCAGCTTATTGAGGATCTCGGCGAAGCGTATCCTGAACTCAAAGCGCAGGAATCGCAGATTACCCCGGTTATTAAATCCGAGGAAGAAGCTTTCCTCCGCACGCTGGATAAAGGTATCGGCTTGTTGGACAAACTTATGGACGAGGCTCGTAAAGCCGGTAAGACAGAGATCTCTGGAGTGGATGTCTTTACGCTCAAAGATACGTACGGTTTCCCGCTTGACCTTACAGAACTGATTCTGCGCGAGAACGGATTTACCACCAATGAAGAGGAGTATAACAAAGCTCTTGAGCACCAGAAGTCAATGGGACGTGAAGCCAATAAACAAGACCTCGGAGACTGGACTGTTCTGGCTGAAGGAGAGACGGAGTTTGTCGGCTATGATGAATTGACTGTGGATTGTCATATACTCCGCTACCGTCAGGTGAGCCAGAAAGGCAAGTCTTTCTATCAAGTGGTGCTGGATAAGACACCTTTCTATGCAGAGATGGGTGGTGAAGTCGGAGATACCGGTCTTTTAGGAAATGTACGTGTGCTCGATACTAAACGTGAGAATAACCTGCCGGTTCATATTCTTGCCGAGCTGCCTGATAATCTGAATGAAGTGCTCGGTAAACATGTTGAACAGAAGGGTAGTCTTGTAACACCTGAAAGTCTGCGTTTTGACTTCTCGCATTTCCAGAAAGTGACACCGGAAGAACTCCGAAAAGTAGAGATGTTAGCTAACCAGCTTATTCGTCAAGATATTCACCTTGAGGAGAGCCGTCATACGCCGATAGCCGAGGCAAAAGCGATGGGCGCGATGGCATTGTTTGGCGAGAAATACGGAGATGACGTGCGTGTTATCAAGTATGGTCCGTCTGTTGAATTGTGCGGTGGTTGCCATGTGTCTTCGACAGGTCGTATCGGTTCTGTACGTATTCTCATGGAGACAAGTATCGCTGCCGGAGTGCGTCGTATAGAGGCTGTCACCAGCGCAAAAGCCGATCAGCTTTATTATGGCATGCAGGATATTCTCAACCATCTGCGTGACATTTTCCATAATGCTCCCGATTTGGAGGGCGCAATTCTGAAGCAGATAGAGGAAAACTCCGATTTGAAAAAACGCATCGACCAATACGTAGCGGAGAAAATAGAGATGTTCCGCGATCGTATCATTGCATCAGCGGAAGACTTTGGTGATATTAAACTCGTTCGCTTGCAGGGCGAACTTAACCCCGAAATGATTCGTGGCGTAATGCCTTTGCTGCGCGGCAAATTTACAGATGTTCGGTTTGCAGTTATCGCCGCTACGCAGTACGAAGGTAAACCAACCATCGCAGTCTTCCTCTCGCAGCCGTTGGTAGAGTCCGGACTGAATGCCGGAATGATGATCAAATCTGCCGCTAAACATATTCAAGGCGGTGGAGGAGGTCAACCTTGGATGGCGACTGCCGGTGGACGTGATGTCAACGGACTCCAGACCGCCATGGAAGAGTTACTCGCCGCCATTGAGTGACAAAATCAGACTGACGAGACACAAACGAGAGAGAATCGAATCGGGCCTAAAACGAGTGAGAATGAAACTTATGACCTCATATTTCCCTAAAAGGATCCGCAGTGCCATTCGCTTTGCAGTGGTTGGCACAACGGGTATGTTTATCCAAACGTGGATATTTATGGCCGCATTGTTTCTTTTCGGCCATCCGGAGAAGGGAGCGGCATTGTATTATGTGGCGTTTGCAATAGGCTATATGCTGGAAATGATTCCGAATTACCTTTTCTTGAACTGGTATACTTTTGGTACAAAACCCAGCATCAAGAATGCCGGAGGATTCCTGTTGGCACGTGCGATAAACCTCGCTATACAATTGGGGCTCTTGCCTTTGATGCTCGTTTGGCTGTCATCATGGCGGGATGATTACATCAGTTATGTTGTTATCTTCATTGGCGGATGTATCAACTACCTGATATGTTTGCTGTTTTTCAAGAAGAAAGAGCCGCAACCCCAAACAACCGAATAAATTGTAAGTATTATGAATACGAAACTGTTTGTTCTATCCCTGCTGTTAGGCGCGTCGAGCCTGTCAGTAATGGCGCGTGCCGAAGGTGTTTCGGCAAATGAAGTGCCTGTCATAGAGGGCGATTCAATAAGTATGCAGCGTGCAGCCAGCCGTCAGGACTCGCTGGGTGCTATTCTGTACAGTCAGGGTCAGTTCGCTGAGGCGCAGCGTTGCTTCCGTGAGGCAGCGGGTTGGCGCAAGCGTCTGTTAGGCCGCCGTTCGTCAGCGTACCTGCGCTCGGTAACGTATCTGGCATCGTCGTACTATCAGTCAGGTGACATCAAGCAGGCTATAGCCGTGGGCGACAGTCTGATTCAACTGATCACCGACTCGGTGTCGCCTAACTACGCTGACCTGTATGACGTATATACCAATCAGATGTACTGCTACTACGCTCTGCGCCGTATGGACAAAGCGATTGAGTATGCACACAAGGCAGTGGATGTGCTTGAGCGTCAGGATAAGATGTACGTGCACTCGTACGTGCATGCGCTGTCCAACCTCGGATATTGTCTGGATGTAGCCAAGCGTAACGATGAAGCCAAGCGCTACCTCGACCATGCTGCGGTGATTGCCAACGACTCGCTCAAGCCTACCGACAATGCTACGCTGGAGGTGATGAACTCGCAGGCATACAACTACTCGTACCGCGGCGATTACGGCAAGGCTATCGAGATCATGTACGAGGTAGTGAAGCGTACGCGCGAGGTTTCGCCCGAATCGCCCAACCTGGCGGTACGTCTGGCGGCATTGTCGTACTTCTACGCCGCTATCGAGAACTACGACGATGCGATAGAGGTTACCAAAGAGGTGCTGCCGCTATACAAGAAGTTCTATGGCGAGAATTCGTTCAACTACAACGATCTGGGTCAGCGTCTGGGTAACTACTACCGTGAGTCCGGCAGGGTAGCCGAAGCACTGCCTTATCATCAGCGTGCGGTGGAGATTGCGGAGAAGACGTACGGCAAGCAGCACCGTGAGTATGCACTTGCACTGGGTAACCTGGCAGCCGACTACCATCAGTTGGATTCGATTGATAAGGCTTTGGCGCTCTATACCGAGGCGGTTGATGCCATGAACAATGCGGATAGCGAGGCGGCTATGATCCTGGAGTTCAACATAACGAACGTTCTGGCTGATGCCGGTCGCTTCGACGAAGCACTGCCCGAGGCGGAACGCATAACCAAGCTCTTCCGTGACAGCATAGGCGTTTATAACCGCGATTATCCGGTTGCTCTTGGACATCTGGCTGCGCTCTATCGTCAGGCAGGCAAGTACGAGCAGTCGCTGCAGGTGAAGCGCGAACTGGTGGATATCATTGCCGCACGCGTCAATCAGATCTTCCCGTCGCTGACCGAGCGTGCACGTGCCGAGTTCTACGGCAGCCTGCGTCACCACTTCAACCAGATCATACCTTGCGCGCTGAAGGCCGAATCGCCGTTTGCAACGACACTGCTCTACGATGCCAATCTTGTTAACAAAGGTTTGCTGCTGTCCTCATCGATCGAGTTTGCACGCTTCGTAGAGCAGAAAGGTAATCCGGAACTGATAGCCGACTACAAGAACCTGCGCAAACTGCAGCTGGCGCAGCAACGCTACCTGCAGCAGCCTGTCAGGTATCAGAATCAGGATACTGTACGCATGCGTCAGGCGCAGATTGATGACTTGGAGCAGAAAGTGATGACCGAGTGTCATGAGTACGGCTCGTTTATGGACCGCCTGCGTATCACCACCGCTGATGTGCGCAAGGCACTGAAGAAAGGTGAGGTGGCTATCGAGTTTATGCAGGAAAAAGGCCGCAAATCCAATGGCGAGTTTGTAGCCCTTATCCTTCGTCCGGAGTGGACAGCACCGAAGATGGTTCAGATCCCGAACAAGGATTACCTGCTGCAGTTTGTAGAGATGCGCGCGCGTACCTATCTAAATACACAATTGTCCGATACCATCTGGCGGGATATATTGCGCGTAGGAC
>CADBVL010000071.1 GCA_902798015.1 uncultured Bacteroidales bacterium | reverse complement strand
CATTTTTATTTAGCAAAAAAATATCCGAATCCTTGCATATTTGCAGTTTTTGTTGTACCTTTGCAAGCAATTTTATAAAAATATTAGATAATCATGAAACAAACAATTCGTATGAGTGTAAAAAAAATTCTTTCGAGCATCATTGTTCTTTGCGCCATTTTAGGTGCGAGTACGCTTACCGGCTGCAAAAGCAATAAGAGTGCCGACCTTGTGGTTTATGGCAAGATTTATACAGCCGAAGATAATCAGATTGTGGAAGCTTTGGCTGTGAAAGACGGCAAATTCGTCTATGTGGGTGACAAGTCTGGTGCCGAAGCTTTCATTGAAGAGGGCAAGACGGAGATCGTGGACTACAGCGGCAAAGGGCTTGTGATGCCTGCTTGCGGAAATGGGCACGCACATTATGCCATGGGCTACGCCCTCAAATCCGTCGGCACGCTCATCTCCACGGACGACAGCGTGGAGAAGTTCTTGACGGAAATTGTGCCTGGCGCAGTTAAGAAAGCACGGGCAGAAGGAGCAAACGCGATTATTGGTCAAGGATGGAATGTGATTGAGTTCCAAAAGAATATGCCAACTCGACAGCAGCTCGATGCCATCTGCGCTGATATTCCTATGTACTTCGTTGATGAGGAGGGGCATAAGGCGTTGGTGAACACTATTATGTTGGTAAACGCTGGCATTTTGGCAGAAGATGGGACTGTATTAAAGACAGAGATTCGAGGCGGCAAGTTGGATATGGATGCCAATGGCGTGCCCAACGGCTATCTGTTGGAGCAGGCAAGTACTTATGTACGCTCATTCATGGACAGTGAAAGTGTCTTTTCTGTCGACATCGCAAAAGGGAACATGAAACTCATTCAGGAGCAACTTCTCTCCGAGGGCTATACAATGTATATGGACGGCTTCACTACCTATTTCTTCAACGAGAATCTGTATAAGGCTGCCCAAGAGATGGACAAGTCTGGCGATATGCATTTTATCTTAGGCACGGCTTACGAAATGGAGAGTTGGATGGATAAGGACAAGGCTTTGGAGAAAGCCGTAGAGGTGCAGAAATACGCGACAGAACATGTCAAGACAAACTGGTTCAAACTCTTCGTGGACGGCACAGTTGAAAGCGGCACTGGCTTTATTGAACCTGTTTACACCGATGGTCATCAGGGCATTCCTAACTGGTCGGAGGAGGAACTGACGGAAATAACCCGTAAGGCGAACTCCAAAGGTCTGACCATGCACGTACATGCCATGGGCAACAAAGCGGTCAATCGTATCGTCAATGCTCTCATTAACGGAGGAAAGGACGAGATGCGCAATACCTTAGTACATGTACATAGTGTGATCCCGTCGGACTATGCGCGCATGGCAGAGCATAATATCTATGTCACTTCGGGAATGTTGTGGCATCATTATTCCGAAGATATGCAAGCTGAGTTGCGCGAGACAATGCCCGAAGGACTCAAAGACAAGAGTTTCCCCCTAAAATCCTATTTCGATCACGGCATCAACGTGTCTGCACACACGGATTTCCCTGCTACTTTCCGTAGTCCTGACGACCCATTTGGCATTATGGAAATCGCCGTTACTGGTGTGTACTATCCGGAAAACGCTAAGCCTTGGTGGCCAGAGGAACTCTTGACACGTGAGCAAGCGCTCACCGCCCTCACTATCAATTGTGCTAAGCAGATGTTCCTTGAGAAGGAAAGAGGTAGCATCAGCGTAGGCAAGTATGCCGATTTCCTTCTCGTTAACAAGGACGTGCTCACTTGTCCAAAAACAGAGATTCACGAGGCGAAACCAGAAGCCACTTACTTCGAAGGCAAGAAAGTGTATTCTCTATAACCCCATTATTCACTCTTATTTTATTTCACCGCTGACCGTCACTGGCCAGCGGTTTTTCTTTTTGTATACGTACGGTCTGCCATTATTCTTTGTCGTTCGTTCGCCCTGACCAAGCAGCTGCGCCCTTCTAAATCCTAACGCGGGTGAAAGTTGTTATAGGTGAACCCTTCGAAAGTCAGTTAAAAATCCTGCAAATGGCAAATTTATGTAAAAAAATTTGCCCATTTCGAAAAAAAGTAGTAACTTTGTGCCAAGTTTCGGGAATTACGCAAGCGATGGATATAAAACGATTTAAGGACATAGTGGTGACCAGTGACCTGAATGACCTTCTGTTAGAAAACGGTTCGGCGTTCGGGCGGTCGTATATGTGGCAATGTCTTGCTGGAGAGATCACTTTTGAGTATGCCGGAACCACATATTCCATGCAACCAAACGACCTGCTTTTCAGCCCTGCCAACCGTTTGCCGCGGGTTCTCTCGCAGTCGCCGGACTACCGCTGTGTGATCTTTGCGCTGGACGGAAAGAAAGTAGAAGACATATTGTACGCTTGTCTGCGCGATGAAGACGACTGGATTGAGAAACTGCATTTTATCCTGCGGCATCCTATTATCCATCTCTCGCCACGGCAATTAAAACTCATCACAGCATACCGTGGTCTTGTGCCGCTTTACTCGGAGGAGACAGGACGTTACCGCCGGCGCGTTGCCTTCCTGCAAGGACAATCGATTATTTACGAATTATTATCGTGGGTGGACGAGGTAATGCGTCCTTCCGGGGATTCTCATACCATCGTCTCGTCCCGGATGAATCAACTGTATGTGGCCTTTCTGAAACTGCTGGATGAGAACGGCGGTACACAGCGGCAAGTGAGTTGGTACGCCGCACAATTACAGATTTCCTCCGCCTATCTGAACCAAGTCTGCCGCACTTGTATCGGCAAGTCGCCGCAAGCGATGATTCAAGATATCTTGTGCAAGGAAAGCAAACGCTTGCTACTCTCCACCGACTTCAATATCAAGCAAATAGCATACCGCTTGCAGTTTGCCACGGAGGCTGCTTTCTGCAAGTTCTTCCGCAAGCAGACAGGTCTTTCACCTGCCCAATTCCGCAACAATAAATAGTTATCCAAATCACAACAAACATTTTCCATGTTTTAAATAGATTTGGACTATTCCAAAAGATTTTGTACCTTTGCACCCGATTTGATTTCGGATGTAAAATGGAGCCCATTACTCAATACAAACACTATGTGGAAATAGCAGATGTAGATGCTTCGCTGCACTTGCGTCTGCCGGATTTGCTGAACTATATGCTTCATGCGAGTGCTCAAGGCGAGGACGAGTTGGGAACCGGTGTTGAATTCATGCGCAAGGCGTACGGAGCCGGATGGGTCTTGGAACGCTTTGCGGTTCAGATAGACCGTCTGCCGCTCTATCACGACACCTTGGTAATACAGACATGGCCAACCACCGTAGCGCATAACATGGTCTTTCGCGCGTACGAGTTGTCAATAGAACATGCAGGCGGGTTGCAGCCTATAGGTCAAGCAACCGGCATATGGACAATCATTGACTTGCAGACGCGCGGTATTGCTGCTTTACCGTTTGCGGACAGCTATCTATGGATGAACCATACTTCCGACCGGACGGTCTCGCTCGCCCGTTTACGGCATCCCACAGCGATAGAGCGCGTCACGCACTGCCTGACGCATAAGATTCATTATACCGACCTTGACCTGAACAACCACTGCAATTCCGCCAAATACCTGCAGTTCATGCTCAATGCCTGCGATGTGCTAACCGGCGTTGCGCCGATACAGATAGACTTGCGGTATGCACATGAATTAGGTCCCGAGGACACGATTACCGTGGAAGCCGAGGCTACGGACAGGCAGGTCTGTTATATCCTCAAAACAGCAGACGGTCAGCTATCCTGTACCGCCGTTATGAAGGCATAGTAATCAATCTCGAATCATACTATGGCAATACCAACCAAACACATGTTTTCGTACATCAACCGCTCTATCCGGGAGGGTTGGAACAATCCCGCATTGACCAACTACGGGGAATTGTTCACTTACACATACGGTGCGATGGCAACCGAAATGGCGCGGTTGCATCTTTTTTATGAGCAACTCGGGCTTCATGAGGGGGATAAGATTGCGCTCTGCGGGGCTAACTCCGCTCGTTGGGCAATCGCGCTAATGAGTGCTTTCTCCTATGGGGCGGTCGCCGTCAGTATTCTGCCGGATTTCACGGGAGCAGATATTGAGCGGCTGGTCAACCATTCCGACGCACAAGTGCTGTTTGTCGGTCCGGCGGTGGAGCAGAAAGTCAACCCGGCTAATATGCCGGCTCTCAAAGCCGTGATTTCTACGGTGGATTTTCATCCGGTCTATACTGCCGATCCTGCTTATCGCAGGGAATATGAGCAGCTGAATACCTCTTTTAAGGAACGCTACCCGAAAGGCTTCCGACCGGAAGATGTGCACTACCGCGAAGACAATCTTGACGACCTCGCTTTGATTAACTACTCGTCCGGCACAACAGGAAACCCCAAAGGTGTTATGCTTTCTTATCGTGCCTTGTCTTCCAACGTGCAGTATTCAATAGATAACATGGAATGTCACCCCGGTGTCAATCTCGTTTCCATGCTGCCTCTGGCGCACATGTTCGGTATGATGATAGAGTTGATTTACCAGATAGCCGGAGGATCGCATGTATATTTTGTGACACGCCTGACTACGCCGACGCTGATGAAGGCATTCCGCGAATGTCAACCGCTAATTATTCTCGTCGTGCCCATGGTCTTGGAAAAGATTTATGAGAAGAAGATTCGTCCTGTTGTCAGCAAACCGATTGTCCGGTTGCTATGGAATACACCCATTGCAGGCAGGCTTGTCCGAAACCGTATTCGTCAGGGACTGATGGACGCTTTCGGCGGCAAACTCAAAAGCCTCATCTCCGGTGGAGCGGCCCTCAATCCCGAAGTGGAGAAATGCCTTATGGACATCCGTTTTCCCTATCTGTCAGGTTATGGTATGACAGAGTGCGGACCGCTCGTTTCGTATGTGCCGTGGCAGCAGTTCAAGGCGCACAGCTGCGGACGACTCGTCGATCGGATGGAGATACGCATAGACTCGTCCGACCCGGCTACTGTTCCCGGAGAGATTTTGCTCCGCGGAGACCATGTCATGTTGGGCTATTATAAGAATCCTGAAGCAACGCGAGAGGCTTTTACCGCCGACGGTTGGATGCGCACGGGCGATATGGGTACGATAGATGCAGAAGGGAATATCTTCCTGCGCGGGCGGTGCAAAACGATGATTCTCGGACCTTCCGGTCAGAATATCTATCCCGAGGAGATTGAGTCACTGCTGAATGCCCAGCCGGCGATAGACGAAGCACTGGTGGTGAGCCGCGACAACAAACTCCACGCACTCATCTATCTGACCGACGAGCATGTGGAACAGATGCGGGAGGAAGGCATGAATCTTCAAGAAGCGGTTTTGCAGGCAGTGGATGATGTCAATCGGCAATTACCGCCTTATAGCCATATCGTGAACTACGAATTTATGTTCAAGGAGTTCGAGAAAACGCCAAAGCGCTCTATCAAGCGCTATTTATATAAATAAGTGAGTAAGTAGATAGTTTCCTTCTATGGAAACGAAGCAAAAGTCCGACTGGGAAGCCGGACTTTGTTTTTTTGTGCCACTTTTTCTAAAAAAATCTCTCTTTTATTTGCATAATTGCCCAAAAAGCTGTAAATTTGCAGTCGCATTAGAAAGGGTTATCCCGAAGTGCCGCCGAGAGTTGAGTACAGCCTCACCGCCCGCGGTCAGTCCCTTATGCCCCATGTCTCCGCCCTTATCGGCTGGGCTCTGGAGCATTTTGAGGAGATAACAAAATAAGGGCAGTAGCGTCTTTGGCACATGATTTGTTACATGTATAGAAACTTCTGTTTCACCCTCAAAGGCAAAGTCTTTTTAGGCCAGGCTTTGGGTGCTACCGGAGCAGAGTTGTCTTACCAGACACTTGTTCCCGGACAAGACAGCGGTTTCCTTCACACGCACAAAACGCACGA
>CADBVL010000070.1 GCA_902798015.1 uncultured Bacteroidales bacterium | reverse complement strand
GTTCAATTGTGTTTCCGAACGAAGATCACCTTCTACTTTGAATTTAGCACCGATGATCTCACGGACTTTAGCTGCTTGGTCATCCGTCCAATTCTCTACTTTGATGCTTGGGTCAATGCCTGCTTCAGCGAGAATTTTCTTTGCGCTTGAACGACCTATTCCGTAGATATAAGTCAGACTGACTTCGCCACATTTGTTTTGCGGTATATCTACACCGACAATTCTTATAGCCATAATTTAATACTAAGGATAAATTTGTTAAAAAATAATTGTTTGTTGAAGTGGTTGATTCGAATTAAAGATTGCGCTTATCCTTGACGCATCTTCATTTTCGGATCCTTCTTGTTGATTACATACAAGTGCCCTTTGCGACGTACAATTTTGCAGTCTGCATTGCGCTTCTTGATAGATGCTCTTACCTTCATAATTAGTAAAAGTGTTTAAATTTAGTTAATTTACTTGTAGCGGAAGGAGATACGTCCTTTCGTCAGGTCATAGGGACTCATCTCTACCTTCACACGGTCCCCGGCGAGGATCTTAATGTAATGCATACGCATCTTGCCGGAGATATGCGCGATGATGAGCGGTCCGTTTTCGAGTTGCACGCGGAACATTGCGTTGGACAATGCCTCGGTTACCGTTCCGTCTACTTCGATGCTGTCTTGTTTTGCCATAAGCTTAATGGTTTTACCAGTTGTTATTAGATGATTTCCTTATTAGACAAATCTGTCTCCCAGAACTTCCTGGATAAAATCGAACGTGGACAGGATATCTGCTTTACCGTTACGCACGCACACGGATAATTCATAATGTGCGGCGGGTTTGCGGTCAATGGTTCGTGCGGTCCAGCCGTCGTCTTCGATAAGGACGTTGCGACGTCCGAGTGTTATCATCGGTTCGATCGCCAGCGTCATACCGGATTTGAGGACAATGCCGTTTCCACGTCTGCCATAGTTACAGACCTCGGGTTCCTCATGCATCTCACGTCCGATACCATGCCCCACGAACTCGCGTACTACGCCGTAGCCTGCGCGCTCGCAGTGGTTCTGAATGGCGAATGATATATCTCCGAGGCGGTGTCCCGTAACGGCCTGTTCTATACCCAGATAGAGTGCCTGCTTGGTCGTCCGAAGGAGTTGCATCACTTCGGGGCTCACCTCGCCAACCGGGAAGGTATAGGCGCTATCGGAGTGCCAACCGTTGAGTTCGATGGAGGAGTCCACAGAGATGATATCTCCTTCGCGGAGCACAACCTTATCGGACGGAATACCATGTACCACCACTTCGTTAACCGATGTACAGAGCGTCGCGGGGTAATCTTCGTATCCCAGACAAGCGGGGCGGCCTCCATTATCCATGATGAACTCATAAGCTATTTTATCCAGTTGGGCGGTTGTAACACCCGGCTTGATAGCCTTTGCCACTTCGGCATAGGTCTTACCAAGCAGGATGTTACTTGCCCGCATGAGCTCTACTTCTTCGTCAGTTTTGAGGAAAATCATCTATCTAACGAATTAGTAAGCCATAGCACCGGAGCGACCTTTGATGCGCATGCCGGACTCGAAGAATCCGTCGTAGTGACGCATGAGGAGGTGACTCTCGATCTGCTGCAAAGTATCCAATATAACACCTACCATAATGAGGAGCGATGTTCCGCCGAAGAACTGCGCAAAGCCCATCGTTACCCCGAAGAGGCGCGCGAACGCCGGAAGGACAGCGATGAGAGCCAGCAGGATCGAACCCGGCAGGGTGATGCGGCTCATGATGGTATCAATATATTCAGCCGTCTTCTTACCCGGTTTTACACCCGGAATGAATCCGTTGTTCAGTTTCAGATTCTCTGCCATCTGAACAGGATTGATGATAATCGCGGTGTAGAAATAGGTGAAGGCGATGATCAGCAGTGCGAACACAAAGTTATACCAGAAGCCGTTGTTATCCATGAAAGCTTGAACGAAGGCATTGGACTCGGAAGCCCGGAAACCTACGATAGCGATAGGGATAAACATGATAGCTTGTGCGAAGATGATCGGCATTACGTTAGCAGCATTCACCTTAAGAGGGATATACTGACGTACGCCGCCATACTGCTTGTTACCCTGGATACGTTTTGCGTACTGCACCGGAATACGGCGTGTACCCTGCACCAACATGATTGCAAAAGCAAACACGAGGAGAAGAATCACGATTTCAGCCACGAACACCATCAGACCACCGCCGCCGTTCTCATTGAGTCGGCTGGAGAACTCCTGTATGAAAGCACCCGGGAGACGCGCGATGATACCAATCAAGATGATGAAGGAAATACCGTTTCCTACGCCACGATCGGTAATGCGCTCACCCAGCCACATGACGAACATAGAGCCCGCACAGAGGAGGATAGTGGATGAGATAGTGAACCAATTGAACCCAATAGCAAGAGGTTGTCCGGCCTGCCCCATCTGAACGGCCAAGTTCACGAGATAACTCGGACCTTGGAAGAGCAAGATGGCTACAGTCAGATAGCGTGTGATCTGATTCATCTTCTGACGACCGGACTCACCCTCTTTCTGCATCTTCTGGAAGTAAGGCACTGCTATAGAGAGCAACTGGATTACAATCGATGCAGAGATATAGGGCATGATACCGAGCGCGAAGATAGACGCATTGGAGAACGCTCCACCGGAGAACATATCCAACAACGCCATCAGACCGCCGGCTGTCTGGCTATGGAGCGCAGACAATGCTGTGGGGTCGATACCAGGAAGAACGACGAACGAACCGAAACGGTAGATGAGCACGAACAAAAGCGTGGTCAGCAGACGGCCTCGGAGGTCTTCGATCTTCCAGATATTTTTAATAATCTCGATAAATTTCATATCAAAACTTTGTTTTGCTATGGAGCCTTGGCGTCGCCGAGTTGCAAAAGCAAGCATTCACTCGGCTAGCACAAGCCTTCATAAACTACGTTTTTAAATTTTCTCGATGGTGCCACCGGCAGCGAGGATTGCCTCTTCTGCTTTCTTGGAGAAAGCGTTTGCCTGAACGGTCAGTTTAGCTTTCAGTTCGCCGTTACCCAGGATCTTAACGAGTTGGGTCTTGGAGATGAATCCTGCCTCGTGGAGCTCGATCAAGCCGATTTTCTCCAGCTTTTTCGCCTCAGCGAGTGCCTGAAGAGTAGCGAGATTGATTGCTTTGTACTCTACGCGGTTGATATTCTTAAAACCGAACTTCGGCAGACGACGCTGCATAGGCATCTGACCACCTTCGAAACCGATTTTCTTGCTGTAACCGGAACGGGATTTAGCACCCTTGTGACCGCGGGTAGATGTACCTCCGAGGCCCGAACCTGCGCCACGTCCGACACGCTTAGCGGTCTTTACCGAACCGGCAGCAGGGGTAAGATTATTCAATTCCATAATGATAATTCGTTTTTAGGATTAGTCAATAACTTTAACAAGGTGCTTTACCTTCTCTACCATTCCGAGAATGGCCGGAGTAGCTTCGTGCTCTACGACAGCGTTCATTTTACGCAGGCCAAGGGCTTGCATGGTCTCCTTCTGCACCTTCGGGCACTTAATCGTACTACGTACTTGTTGAATTTTAATCTTTGCCATAATTGTAGAAGAATTTATTAACCATTAAACACTGTAGAGAGGCTTACGCCACGGTTAGCGGCTACGGTACGAGCGTCACGCAGTTCAGCGAGCGCCTGAATAGTAGCTTTCACAAGGTTGTGGGGGTTAGACGAACCTTTGGACTTAGCCAAGACGTCGTGTACACCAGCGGACTCCAGTACAGCACGCATAGCACCACCGGCTTTTACTCCGGTACCGTGCGTTGCAGGCTGGATGTAAACGCGGCTACCACCGAACTTAGCATACTGCTCGTGAGGGATAGTACCCTTCAGAACAGGTACTTGGATAAGGTTTTTCTTTGCAGCCTCGGTAGCTTTCTGCATAGCAGCAGCCACTTCACCTGCCTTACCCAAACCGTAACCTACAATTCCGTCTTCATTTCCAACAACTACGATAGCTGCGAAAGTGAAGGTACGTCCACCTTTGGTAACTTTCGTTACTCGGTTGACTGCGACCAGACGCTCCTTGAGCTCGAGGTCTTGTGTTGATTTAACTCTTTGCATAATATCGTCAGTTATTAGAATTTGAGACCAGCCTCGCGAGCTGCGTCAGCGAGGGCTTTAACGCGACCGTGATACAGGTAACCGTTACGGTCAAATACTACTTCGTTGACACCGGCCTTTTGAGCAGCTGCAGCGATGAGTTTACCTACCTCAGCAGCTTTCTCGGTCTTGGTGAGTTTGTCTTTGATAGCGAGGGATGATGCGCTTGCAAGAGTTTTTCCTGCGAGGTCATCAATTACCTGAGCATAAATCTGGCTGTTAGAACGGAAAACAGTCAGACGAGGACGCTCTGCTGTACCCGACACCTTGGTGCGGATAGATGCCTTGATTTTAAGGCGACGTGCGATTTTCTTAATCATAATTGTGTTTCCTTTCTAATTATTTACCAGCCGACTTACCAGCCTTACGACGAACGATTTCACCTTGGAACTTAACACCCTTGCCTTTGTACGGCTCCGGTTTGCGGAACGAGCGGATCTTAGCACAAATCTGGCCAAGAAGTTGCTTGTCGCAAGACTCGAGCATTACGAGCGGGTTCGCGTTACGCTCCGATTTGGTCTCCACTTTCACCTCTTTCGGCAAGCCGAGATAGATGGGGTGGGTGTAACCGAGGGAGAAGTTCAGCACTTGCGGCTGAGCCAACTCTACGCGGTAACCTACACCGACGAGTTCAAGAGTCTTCTTGTAACCCTCGCTGCAACCAACGACCATGTTATGAATAAGTGCGCGATACAGACCGTGTTTAGCGCGAGCCTCTTTCTCGTCGTTCGGACGGGTTACATGGCACACTGCGCCTTCTACGTTTACACTAATCAGGGGATCAACAGCCTGGCTGAGCTCACCTTTCGGACCCTTTACGGTCACTACATTCTCCGGGCTAACGGTTACCGTTACGCCGGCAGGAATTGCGATAGGAAGTTTTCCAATTCTTGACATAGCTGTTCCTCCTTATTAATAAACATAGCACAACACTTCACCACCGAGCTGCTGGCCAAGAGCCTCTTTGTTGGTCATCACGCCTTTCGAGGTCGAAAGGATAGCGATACCGAGACCGTTCAATACACGCGGCATATCACGGTAACCAACGTACTTACGCAAACCCGGAGTGGATACACGTTTCAAACACTTGATCGCGTTAACTTTGTTAACCGGATCATACTTGAGGGCAATCTTGATAGTGCCCTGAGGACCATCCTCAACGAACTTGTAGGAGAGGATATACCCCTTCTCGAACAAGATGCGAGTGATCTCCTTCTTCAGATTCGAAGCCGGAACTTCAACCACGCGGTGGCCGGCTTTGATAGCATTCCTCAATCGAGTGAGGTAATCTGCAATAGGATCTGTCATTTGTTTTTTGTTGTTAAATTAATCCCGCCTGTCGGGACAATATTTAATAATGTTAACTTTGTTAGCGCTTAGGATTTGAGTCTTTCGATATTTCGAGATGTCGATATTTCGATATTTCGAACTTCTCTAAACTCTAAACCCTAAACTCTAAACTTCTTTTTTTACCAGCTCGCTTTCTTTACTCCCGGAATGAGGCCTTTGGAAGCCATCTCACGGAACTGAATACGGCTGAGACCGAATGCGCGCATGTATCCTTTCGGACGACCGGTCACTTTGCAACGGTTGTGCAGACGTACCGGAGATGCGTTTTTCGGGAGGCTCTGCAGGCCTACATAGTCACCATCCTTGAGGAGTTGTGCACGCTTGGCTGCGTATTTAGCAACCAATTTAGCGCGTTTTACCTCGCGGGCTTTCATTGATTCTTTTGCCATAGTCTGAATTACTTTTTAAACGGTAAACCAAACTCACGCAGGAGTGCGAAGCCCTCCTCATCGGTTTTAGCTGT
>CADBVL010000069.1 GCA_902798015.1 uncultured Bacteroidales bacterium | reverse complement strand
CTTTTTTACGCTCGGTTTGTCGTCTTTTGATACGATTTGAATGAAATTTTTAAATCTTTCGTCATTTTTTTTCATTTTTATTTGGTTATTTTGGAAAAATTGTGTACCTTTGCGGCGGTTTTCGGTTGCAAAGATAATACATTTTGAATTATTATGCAACTTTTTGAGCGAAAAAATTAGAAAATTTATCATTTTTCCATGAAATTTGATATGTTTTCACTAAAAAACAGCATATGAACGAGCAAATAACGGAGCGAGTGAACGATTATCTTCGCATCAAAAACATCAAAAAAGTAGAGGTAGCGAAAGTCCTTGGGTGGGGGCAGGGTAAACTCATTTCGCAACTCAATGGAACGAGAGGTATCTCGGTTGAACTCCTGTGCGCTCTGTTTGAGAAATACCCAGACATGAATAAGGAATACATCTTCTCCGGTAATGGAGATCCTGTGCTTGATGCCAATTTGGTTTCCCTGCCGTCTGACGCACTCAAGCAGATGGAGGAGATGAAGATTAGGCTACGGGAGAAAGATGCTCAGATTAAGGTCCTGAAGAGCCTTATTAAAAAATAAATACGTTCCCGCGAGCGCGCGCGACATTTTGCAAAGTTGGAAAATTGTTGGAAAATAGTTGGAAAAACTATATATCATTTTTTTGGAAAAAAGTTGCCCAAAAATTTGCATATATCAATAATTTTTTGTAACTTTGCACAGTTTTTCCAAAGGAGAAAAATCGTGTAAACATCGGGTAAAACCCGTGTGAACGAAAGCGAAAATTTGAAATATTAACCCGCTGTTCAAGAGCAGAAAACAGCACCAAAAAGGAGTATAGGAGAACCGGGGGTTCGAATCCCTCACTCTCCGCAGGGTAAATGAAAAGGATGTCCATAAACGGGCATCCTTCTTCATTTATTTGGAGATGAGGGCCTTCTCAACCCCCGGTCGGGAGTTCTTATCTCGGCTTATCAGCCTCGCACGATTATTACTCATCTGCGTTATGCTACGTTCCATAATCGTTTTGACGCTTATGGGTAGCATATACGCATCTTTCGTAATTTTCGAATCCCTCACTCTCCGCAAAGAAAAAGGTGCCAGCGGCAGCTTGTAGGGATTACGCAGAAATCCCTCATTCTATTTTGCCTTGATTTTATCGAATCCGGAGCCAAAGACACCGCCTACATCGGCAATAGAAACAAGGGCGTTCGGGTCAATATTCTTGACGATACTCAGGACCAACGAACTCTCCGGTTTACGTACCAAGACGGAAATGACCTTTACGGGTTGTTGCGAGTACCATCCTATACCATCAAGCACTGTCACACCACGGTTGACTGTTTTGTTGATTTCGGTCGCTATCTCGTCGTATTTGGACGAATAGATAAGGAAATGGACGGAGCGATGCAACCGGGACATGATCCAGTCCACGGCGAGTGTATAAGAAATGGTCATCGCCACACCGTAGAGGACGCGTTTGATATGCAGGTACGTGGGATTCGTTCCCTCTTCCAGCATGCTCTCCGGTAAAGGCAGGAAGAACGCCGAGGCGATGATAATAATGTCGCAGAGCAGCATGATGTTTCCCAGCGAGATATTATGATAGTGGTTCACTATCATCGCCACGATATCCGTGCCTCCCGAAGAACCATTAGCTGCCAACACGATACCCAGACTGAGACCAAAGACAAAACCACCGATGATAGCTCCGAGCCAGGGGTCTTCAATAATGGGTTCGGGAAGAATAGGAATGATGCGATACCAGAAGGTAATCGCCGCCACGCCGACCATCGTGCGGATACAGAAACGCCAACCGACCGTAAAACCGGCTATGAGCAGAAGAATCAGATTGATCACAAATGTCGTAAGCCAAACCGGAATAGCGCCGTGGTATTCAGGGAAAAGCGCGGGGAAGAGTCCGTCCGTAACATAGTAGATAGCAGAACAGATACCCGTTAGTCCTCCGCCGACGAAGGCATGAGGCAGCAGCACCCAGTTGACCATCAACGCCATCGGCGCGATGCCTATAATGATGGCGATATACTCAAAGACCGTCCGCGTTTTGGACTCGTGCGGCGCGTTATGGGGATTGACAAAAGAACTATAACGTAACATTTATCGTTTAACGGATTACGGATTAACGGATTAACGGATTAACGAGTTAACGAATTAACGGATTAACGAGTTAGCGCCCATTGTCAACGGGGTCGAAACCTTGACCGAAGACACCGCGCACCTGACTCTGACTGACGAAAGCATTGGGGTCGATGGCCCGAACGAGACGGAAAATAGTAGCCGACTCGTATGAACGGGCTATGCAGGTAACAACTTTCATGGGTTGTTTGTTATATCCGCCTTCGGCGTCAAGGAACGTACATCCACGGTGCGCTTGGGTAATGATCGCCTCCGCTATTTCCTCGGGTTTCTGCGTGAAAATCATAAACTGCACTGACTGCCGCATGCGGTTCATCACCCAATCGACAGCCGTAGAAGCCATGAAGGTATAAGTGAGACCGAAGAGGATCTTCTCTATCGCGCCCTGCGTGCCTGCAGCCTGTATTGTCGGCAGGAAGAAGGCAGAAGATATGACCGTCATGTCGGCAAACAGCAACACACGTCCCATCGGCAGGTGATGGTACTTGTTGACAATCATCGCAATGATGTCCGTTCCGCCGGTAGAACCGTTATTGAGGAAACAGATTCCCAGGAAACAGCCGGTGAAAAGACCTCCGATGACCACCGCCATGAACGGATCAGTGAGCAGCGGGATTTTAGCTATCGGGATGATTTTCAGCCAGATAGTGAGCCACATGACACCCCATATTGTCCGGATGGCATAACGCCAGCCTACCGTGATAGCGGCGATGATAAGCAGCAGGATGTTTATCAACGCACTACTCAGCCATATCGGCACGTAGGTGTTGGTTGCGAAATAAATGATCTCGCACAGACCTGTCACTCCTCCTCCGACGATGGCGTGCGGAACCAGTAACTGGTTGACCGCGAGGGCGTATGGAATAGTACTGATGATGATCAGCAGGAATTCCTTGAGCGTGATCCACGGCAACGCACGATAGTACTGGTGCAAGTGGTCACGAAGTTGCGTGATATGTTCTTTTCTTTTTCCCATTAGAAACGAGCTACTAAGTTACGATCGCCGAAACCATTGTCCACACGTCCGACAGGGCACCAGAACTTGTTCTGCGCCACGAAGTCTGTCGGGTACGCAGCCTGTTTGCGGCTATAGGGATGCGTCCACTCATCGGCCACCACCTCATATTCGGGATGCGGCGCATTGACGAGGACGTTATCTTCTTTATCCGCCTTGCCGGATTCGATATCAGCTATCTCCTGACGGATCTGCAAGAGGACATCGCAGAAACGGTCTATCTCAGCGAGTGACTCGGACTCCGTCGGCTCCACCATGAGTGTGCCGTGTACAGGGAAGGAGAGTGTCGGCGCATGATAGCCGTAGTCCATGAGTCGTTTGGCGATGTCCGCTTCGGTGATGCCGATAGCGTGGAACTGCCGGCAGTCGAGAATCAGTTCATGTCCTACTCTGCCTGTCGCACCGGTATAGACGATGCCGTAAGCCTCTTTGAGTCGTTTGGCCATGTAGTTGGCACTAAGGATGGCTGCTGCTGTCGCATGACGCAGTCCTTCTGCGCCCATCATCGCGATATATCCCCAAGAGATCAGCGCCATGTTTGCATTGCCGTAGAGTGCGGACGAGACGCGGTTCTTATCTTCTGTAGGCAGACAGTCCGCCAAAACCTCCGTGCAGCACACAGCGCCCGCTCCGGGGCCTCCACCGCCGTGCGGCGAAGCAAAGGACTTATGGAGGTTAAGGTGACATACATCGGCTCCGATAAACGCCGGGTTGGTCCATCCTATCTGCGCGTTCATGTTCGCACCGTCCATATAAACGAGTCCGCCGTGCGTATGTACGGCTTCGATCATCTCGCGGATGGCCTGCTCGAAGATACCATGCGTGGACGGATACGTGATCATACAACCTGCGAGGGTGTCTTTGTTCTCCTCGCATAGACGTTTCCAGTCGGCAAGGTCGGTATTACCCTGCTCGTCGCACTTGACAACACAAGGCACGAAGCCGGCTTGCACGCAGGAGGCAGGGTTCGTTCCATGCGCGGAAGCAGGGATAAGAAGCACTTTGCGGTCGTTCTCTTTCTGACGACGCAGGAACTCGCGGATGACGACAAGTCCCGTATATTCACCTGCTCCATGATCGATGCGTACCCTTCCACTTGCTCGGATGGAGCCAAGGGGTGCACAGCCAGAGCTGCGTTGTAGGTGACTGGTATCATCGCAGCCGCAGGGTTGAGTTTCATCGTACACGAACCCAGCGGGATCATCGAGGTGGCCAGCGATATATCTTTGCGGTCCAGACGTTTGAGGTACCGCATCAGTTCGGTCTCTGTATGGTAGTTCTTGAATACCGGTGCCTGCAAGAAGTCGATGTCGCGAACGCGGCTCTCGTCGATCGCCCAGAGTCCTTCGAAGGCTTCGTCCGACTCCTCTTCTTGCGGCAGGTTGTCTGTTGCCTCGGCGAAAAGCGTGATCAGATCGTTCATGTCGTAGAGATCCACCGTCTCGTCGAGCGAGAGGCCAACCCACCCTTGCGGGTCGTAGTAGAGGTTTATTCCCTTGTCTTCCGCCAACGCACGCAGGTCATCTATCCACCCTTCCTCGTCACGCGTGATCTTGAGCGTGTCGAAGAACTCCGCGTTCTCCTGGTTGTAGCCGTAAGCCTGCAGCATCTCACTCAGATAGACCGCTTTGCCGTGGATACCTTCGGCGATCTCACGGATACCTTCCGCACCGTGATAGACGCCGTACATACCTGCCATCATTGCGGAGAGGGCTTCGGCGGTACAGATATTCGAAGTGGCGCGTTCGCGCTTGATATGTTGTTCGCGCGTCTGAAGGGCAAGACGATAAGCAGGGTGCTCGTATTTATCTTTACTCAGACCGATGATACGACCCGGCATGTCGCGTTTGTACTCGTCGCGCGTAGCCATATAGCCGGCGGTAGGTCCGCCAAAACCCATCGGCAGACCGAAACGCTGCGCCGTACCGCACATGATATCTGCGTTGAGGGGTTTGAGGATAGCCAATGCCATCAGGTCCGCCACTACGGTCACCTTCAATCCTGCTTCGTGACAGTCGTCAATAAAAGCGTCGTAGTCTTCGATGGAGCCGTCACTGTTCGGCCATTGGACGAGTGCTCCGAAGAACTCCGCTGTGGGCTGGAAGTCCGCGTAGTTGCCGGTGACGATGTCGATGTCCTGTCCCGCCGCGCGGGTACGCAGAACAGATAAGGTGTTCGGCCAGATCTTCTCATCCACAAACACTTTGCGCACGTTCGCTTTTACTTGTTCGCGCGAACGGAGGTTGCGCATCATCGTCACGGACTCCGCCGCAGAGGTGGCTTCGTCCAGCAGCGAGCAGTTGGCGAGAGGCAGACCGGTGAGGTCGCTGATCATCGTCTGGAAGACAAAGAGCGCCTCGAGACGTCCCTGACTCACCTCTGCCTGATAAGGCGTATAGGATGTGTACCACACGGGGTTCTCGAGCATGTTGCGACGGATGACCGCCGGCGTGATCGTGCCGTACCAGCCGCGACCGATATACGAGCGCGCGGACTCGTTCTGACGAAGCATGACGTCCGCCACTTCCAACTGCTGCTGCTCCGTGTACGGTTCCTGCAGTTCAATACCCTCCGGCAGCAGGATATCTGCCGGCATCGTCTCGCGCACAAGAGCCTCCACGGACTCCGCTCCTACAGCCTCTAACATCTTCTTTTCGTCCTCAGGAGTCAACCCGATGTGACGCGATTCCAAATAGTTTACTTTCATATTGTGATGTTCGTTTTGTATGCCCAAACCTTTGCGACTGCAAAGGTACGAAGATTTTTTGAATTGAGCAAATATTTTTTGCAATAATTTTATAAAATCAGGCCATAAGTGCTTCCACAGCAGGTTGGTCAAGAGACGTTATAGTTGTATTTCTTTCGCGTTGTTTTTTAGGATGTACCGGAGTCAGGAAGAGTTGGAAAACCGGATGTCCTTTGTAGATTGTATGTCCTTTTTTCGTTTGCGGTCGGCACATGATCCAAAAGCCGCATTTCTCAGCATCTTTGAGCGTATTGAGACGACCAATAACAATCATGAAATTATCGGTATAAAAAATCACCTCAATGCACATGGCCGATTTGCGCTGGCGTCGATGCACCATTTCAGCGCCCATTCTATGCCGAAGCGAGAGGTATGCATCATAGAGGACGGGGTGAATTTTACAATTTCTGGCTTTGGTCTTAAGTAGTTTCATTGTGCATTTTTCGGTCAAAATTAAAAATCACGGGATAATATACTACGTATATTATAAGGTATACTGGGATACGATAAAACCTCGAGATTGTCCCTACTCTATCTCGGCGAGGCATTTACGAGTGCAAAGATACGAAAAAAAATCCACACTTGCAAATAAATGTGGATTTTTTTAGTAATCAGTAATCAGCGGTCATTTTATTTCACCTCTGCTCCTGTTTGAGTGTAGGTTTTGTCCCCGCAGAGGATTACTTATTTCCCTTCGCTCTATTGTGTGTTTGGCAGAGCATTTGGCAGTTGGAAATATCCGTTGCACCGCCTTTGGACCACGCCGTCACATGGTCTGCGTCCATTTCCGTCAGTTTCCAGATACGCGAACGATTGGCGTCATGACCGATGGCACAAAGCGGACAATTGGAAACCTCTTTTTGTTTGGCTTCTTCAGTCTGGCGCGCATAGACGCTCTTTTTGGTCGGCTCGTCAAAACAACGTACCTCCAACAGTTTGGTATCTTGACAGCCGCCAAGGATATATTCATAAATGCCTTTCTTATTCTTTACATAGTAATCTTCGTAGAGTTCACGCTGTTTGGCAGCCACTTGTGCCGGGTCATATGGGGTCTTGTGGTATTTCTCATAAAGTTCGCCCCACGGCAAACCGCACATCTCCTTCTCGATATTGGTAAACACGCCGCTTGCCCAATCGATAACACTATTGAAATAGGTCTCCATTTCACGGATATTCTCATCGTTGCGGTGGAGGGACATATAAGCACTTATATTGCCTTTGCTGACCCATTCCAAGGCGGTGTGCAGGTACGCTTGCCTTTTCACGTTTCCGCGCAAGAAGGCAGCCCATTTGTTGATATTGGCGTTTTGTGAATTGGAGAACACCTCTTTGGCGCGTGTCACAAAAGGACCGCAATAAACAGCATTCAAAATCTCCTGTTCTTCCAGAGGAAGACCGACGATATTGATGGTCTTGAACCATTCTTTAATCTCGCTTTCCGTTCCTTCACACTCATAAACGAGTAGTTCGGTCTTATTGATTTTCTCTTGCAAATCTTTTGGCATAAAGTCAAAATAATGCTCTACACCATTGATTTGAATAGCGAACTTACGGGTAATAAAACGTCCCAAAGAGGTGATTCGTTGTTGTCCGTCGAGCACTTCCAAATGGTTCTCGTCCACGCGGTTAAAGTACAGCAAACCAATCGGATAGCCCTTGAGTACAGATTCAATAACGGCAATCTCTCGTGCGCCGTTTTGCTCGGCGTACAGATAGTTACGCTGGTACTCCGGTTGAATGGTCAGTTTGCCGGAAAGACCAAACAAACCCTTTCCTTCTGCCTCGTTATACGTAAACCCTTTGCAGATTTCCTCAACGGTGTATATCTTACGTTCAGCTTTCATAGTATTTATTGTTTTTTACGGATTACGATTCGTGGATATTGACGCTTATAGCCATTCTCATTTTTGAGATAAAAAGCAGGTCCTCCTTGCAATGATTTTGGCAAATCTTTAGGTTTTTGCGTTGCTAAAAATAAACTCATTCCTATAATCTCAAATTGCTCTGGACAATATTTATCTAAGAAAGAAATTGGGACACCCATTTCTCCATTATAATCAGATGGAATTGCATCAGTAAACGGTATTTCTAAAGCATCATAATTATCATATTTAGAGTAATTTATGCCTTTTACTTCTTTATGCCTGCTAAACCTAATATTGTCAGCCATGCTCATAAGTTGTAACGGCTTATGACGCATTCCATGGTCAATATTGGTAAACCAACGAGAGTGCGCCGCTTCATATAGTGGACTATTTGTACTTTCTTGATAAAACCATCTCACATCTGTTGTGCCAAGCCATAATTTGTTATCTTTGATGAGAGGAAATACTTCTTTATAAGTAATTGCATTCATATTTCCGATTACAAGGCATTGCTTCCCTCCTTCCATAATCCATGCAAGGAACTCCCGAAACAAACTAAACGGTGGATTGGTGATAATAATATCCGCTTCGTCACGCAAAGCGGTTACTTCGGCACTACGGAAATCGCCGTCACCCTCCAAGTAACTCCATTGCAAATCATCTATATCTATACGACCGTTTGCGTTCGTATCGTGGGTAAGCGTGAATATTTTGCCCTTAATTCGGCTCTTCTCTACATTATACATGGGATTTTCCGTCTCAAAGAGCGTCGGTTGCCAATCGGTCTTGTACTTCTTGCTTTCGATGGCATAGGACGTAGAAATGAGTTTCTTCAGACCGAAGAACTCAAAGTTTTGTGCAAAAAACTTGGTAAAATTGCTCCATTCGGGATCGTCGCAAGGCAGCAAAATCGTCTTGCCCCGAAAGACATCGGGGTTGTATTCAATATATGCGTTTACCTCTTTTTGTATGTCCGCATACTGAGTATAGAACTCATCATTCTTCGCATTCTTCGCTGCTCCTAAATTTGCGTTTTTTGCCATGGATTGATAGTTGTTTTGGGCATACTATCAATCCGCAACGCAAAAAGAAAAGGGCGCTTTCCTTATTGCGTTAACTAAGGCTGCCAACCACGGAACCTATCGTCGATAATAAGTACTCACACCCATAAGGGATGTGCAAAACTTATTATTTATCGACGAAAGGCATCCATTGGGACACCTAACTACTTATTTCTGTCGTTGTTATTCCTGAAAAATTGGTTGGCTTCAGTTAACGCGAAATAATAGTCTGCTTAATTATTTAATATGTTATTGCGCGACGCTTCGCGCTTTTTATTTCAATATTTCTCACCGCTTTTTTACGCTGTCGGCGAGGTCAGACCTGATTCTGTTTTATGCTTTCAATATACGTTTGCTTTCTACGTTTTCTAACACGGTCATTTGCTGGATAGCTATCTGGTTGAGTTGCTGGGAGACAGAGTAAAGGCATTCAATCCTGCCTGACTTCTAAACCCCTCGAATTCGAGGGGGTTAAAATTAGGATTGTTTAAAGCCTCCCATATACCAAGATATTCAATAGTATTTCTATTACGCATCCAGTTGCCCACTACACCATTGGGATCTTCTGCATTCTTCTGTCTTGCAATATCCGTGATACAGATATAATCCCATCCATTCTGTGAAAATGAACGGATAGTCGTATCCTTGACTATTATTTCTTTTTGCTTTGCCATAAAATGATTTTGCGCTGCAAAATTACACAAAAAAAATGACACTTGCAAATATAAGTGCCATTTTCTTGTATTTTTGTATTTTCCTAACCTGCAAAGGCTTTGTAGAACTCCGTAACAGCCACGATTCCTTTCTCCCAGACTTCGAGGTCCATGGACTCGTTGGGCGAATGGATGGCGTTCTGTTCGAGACCAAATCCCATGAGGATGGTCTTACAGCCGAGGATGGCTTCAAAGGCTGCGATGATAGGAATAGAGCCGCCGCGACGGGCTGCGAGCGGTCGTTTGCCGAAAGCTTTCTCAAAACCTTTCTCCGCCGCCTTGTAGGCAGGAATATCAATCGGGCAGACGTATCCCTGACCGCCGTGCATAGGCGTGACGTGGACCCGTACACCCTTCGGTGCGATAGACTGCATATAATCGATGAACGCACGGGAGATCTTCTCATGGTCCTGGTTCGCCACGAGGCGGCAACTGACTTTCGCGAACGCCTTGGACGGCAGGACGGTTTTCGAGCCCTCGCCGGTATAACCTCCCCATATACCACAAACATCAAAAGACGGCCGGCAGGAGTTGCGTTCGAGCGTACTATACCCTGTTTCGCCGAAGACATCGTCCACGTCAATGGCGGCATTGTATTTCTCCTGACTAAACGGGATTTGCGCAATCATGCGGCGCTCCTCTTCGGGAATGGGAAGAACATCG
>CADBVL010000068.1 GCA_902798015.1 uncultured Bacteroidales bacterium | reverse complement strand
TGTCGAGTTTGAGAATACCTATCTCGTCGGCATCGTATTCCTTGCCGGTATTGACAAAGCGTACCTGGTCGCCGGTGCGCATGGTTCCATTGACTACTTTGAAATAGGCGATGATGCCGCGGAAACTATTGAAAACGCTATCGAAAACGAGACATTGGAGCGGTGCGTTCGGGTCGCCTTTCGGCGCAGGAATACGTTCGATGATGGCGTCCAGAATCTCCGGTACACCTTCTCCGGTCTTGGCAGAGCAGCGGAGAATCTCTTCGCGTTTGCAGCCTAACAGATCCACAATCTCGTCCTCTACGCGCTCCGGCATAGCATTATCCATATCGCACTTGTTGAGCACAGGAATGATTTCCAAGTCGTGCTCAATCGCCATATATAAGTTACTGATTGTCTGCGCCTGCACGCCTTGCGTAGCATCTACCACGAGTACGGCTCCCTCGCAAGCCGCAATAGAACGGCTGACCTCATAACTGAAGTCCACGTGCCCCGGAGTATCAATCAGGTTCAGGGTATAACCTTTATGCTGCATCTGAATAGCATGACTCTTGATGGTAATACCGCGCTCTTTCTCCAGATCCATGTCATCCAACACTTGGTTCTCCATTTGGCGGACATCAACCGTGCCCGTCAACTCCAACATGCGATCCGCCAGGGTACTTTTACCATGGTCAATGTGCGCAATTATACAGAAATTTCGTATCTTATCCATAAATCGGGCGCAAAGTTACAACTTTTTTTGCACATATCAAAATTATTTTGTAACTTTGCGCAAAATTTAACTATTTATCTATTGTTGTGAAAAATATCGTAGTTCGATTTTGTGGAGACTCGGGCGATGGAATGCAGCTTACGGGTAACATGTTTGCCCAGCTTGCAGCCGAATTAGGTCACGAGATTTCTACTTTGCCGGACTTCCCGGCGGAAATACGCGCGCCGCAAGGAACCTTGGGTGGCGTAAGTGGTTTTCAAGTGCAGTTAGGTAGTGGTGTTTATACACCGGGCGACAAAGCCGACGTAATCGTGGCGATGAATGCCGCGGCGCTGAAGGTTTGTACGCTCAGCAAGCATTACCATGACCATGCCATCGTTATTGTGGACACAGATGCTTTGACTGACAAAGATCTCGAGAAAGCACTGTATAAGACCAACAATCCCTTTACGGAACTGGCGATTCCGGAGACGGTGCAGATCGTGCCGGTGGCATTAACTACTTTGACGAAAGAGGCACTGAAAGATTCCGGAATGGATAACAAATCCATCCTGAAATGCCGTAACATGTTCGCTTTGGGCCTGATTTACTGGCTCTTTGATGAACCCATGGAAAAGGCCATACATCTTTTAGAAGATAAGTTCAAGAAGAAACCCGCACTTATCGCGCCGAACACCAAGGTGATGGTCGATGGCTATAACTACGGGCAGAATCTTGCGCTGAATATCACACAGATTCGGCTGGAGGAGTCGGACGCTGCAAACAAACAGCCCGGACGCTACACCTCTATAGCCGGAAACAAAGCGACCGCTTGGGGACTCATTGCCGCGGCGCAGAAAGCAGGCAAACATCTCTTCTTGGGTTCTTATCCTATTACTCCGGCCACCGATATTCTCCATGAACTCGCGGCGCGCAAGGACATGAATGTCATGGCTGTTCAGGCCGAAGACGAGATAGCCGGTGTTTGTACAGCTATAGGAGCTGCTTTCGCAGGAGACCTGGCTTGTACTACCACCAGCGGACCCGGTTTGAGTCTCAAATCCGAAGCGATAGGATTGGCTGTCATGGCTGAACTGCCTTTGGTCATCGTAGATGTGCAGCGCGGAGGACCTTCTACCGGACTGCCAACCAAGACCGAACAAACGGACCTTATGCAAGCGCTCTACGGCCGTAACGGAGAGTGCCCGGCTGTCGTCCTCGCGGCTTCAAGCAGTGCCAATTGCTTTGACTTCGCATACGAGGCATGTAAGATCGCGTTGGAAAATATGACGCCCGTAATCTTACTCACAGACACTTATCTCGCTAACGGAACAGGTCTCTGGCGCGTTCCGGCTCTTGAGGAATTACCTGCCATACACCCGCAGAGTGTACCGGAAGAACTGAAAGGGCATTTCAATCCTGCTCTGCGCGATAAACGCGGAGTACGCTACTGGGCTTTCCCCGGAATGGAAGGATTTGAACACCGTAATATAGGCTTGGAGCGTGACGCGGAGAAGGGAACAATCTCCACGAATCCAGATAACCACGAACACATGGTCCTTGCCCGCAAGCATAAAATCGAACAGATTGCCAATTCCATACCGGAACTGAAAGTGATTAAATCACAAATTACAAATCACAAATCACAAATGAGCGGAACGCTCCTTGTGGGTTGGGGTAGTACGGAAGGGCACCTGCATGCTGCCGCCAATGCTTTAGGATGCGACCTTGCGCAGTTCAATTATATTAGTCCGCTTCCTCGAAACACACGCGAAGTGTTATGTCAATACCAGCGAATTGTGGTGTGCGAATTAAATACAGGTCAATTTGCTACATATCTTCGCGCACAATTTCCCGAATTGCCAATTGAGCAATACAACGAGATAAAAGGACAACCATTTGCCGTTGAACGCATCGTTAACCATGTTAAAAAATAATCCTATGGAAGCATCTCAATTTAAATCCGATCAATACGTTCGTTTCTGTCCGGGTTGCGGTGACCATGCTATTTGTATGGCGTTGCAGAAAGCCATGGCACAGATAGGTATTCCTACGCATCAGGTTGCGGTAATATCCGGAATCGGTTGTTCAAGCCGAATGCCGCATTACCTCAACACCTATGGTTTTAACACCATTCACGGTCGTGGCGGTGCTATTGCTACCGGCGTCAAGACTTCCCATCCGGAAATAACCGTTTGGCAGATGTCCGGTGATGGAGACTGTCTCGCCATCGGCGGAAACCATTTTATCCATGAGATACGCCGGAATGTGGACCTCAATGTATGCATGTTCAATAACCGCATCTACGGTCTTACCAAAGGTCAGTATTCTCCTACAAGCCCCAAGGGCTTTGTCTCCAAGTCTAGTCCGTTTGGAACGGTTGAACGCCCGTTTGTTCCGGCGCAGTTGGTGCTCGGTGCAGGTGGTACTTTCTTTGCACGGACACTTGACGTGGACATGCCGACAACTGTGGACTGTCTCGTTGCGGCGCAGCAACATAAAGGATGTTCTATCGTAGAGTGTCTGGTGAATTGCGTGATTTTTAACAATGGCACACATGCATGGATAGCTGATAGAGAGCAACGCGCAGAACACTCCATTATCCTCAAGCACGGCGAGAAGATGATATTCGGTAAGGACCGCGATAAAGGTCTGGCTGTTGAAATCGATCCGGTGACCTTTGTGCCGAAGATAATAGTTGTGCCTGCTGACGACCCGCGTGTGTTAACGCATGACGCGACACAACCCGATCCGACACTACATCGGCTGTTGGGACTGATGGGGCAGGATAGGATAGTTAATGTGAATGCAGAAGTGGATAACGAACTGCCAATTGCCTTGGGTGTTATCCGAAGTGTGGAAGCTGACACGTACGATCAGGCGGTGAACAGACAAATAGCCGAGGTACGTGAGAAAACGAAAGCCAAGAGTTTTGATGAACTAACGGCTACCCTCGATACTTTCCTTCTGTAGAATCGTTGAGAATAGATAAATAGGATTCATAGCGAGAGATTGCTATGGATCCTTTTATTATAGCCTCCTGTACAGCGCAGCCCGGCTCGTTGGTATGGGTACAATTACTGAAACGACATTCACGACTTACACGGAATATCTCACGGAAATAATGACTCACTTCTTCTTTCTCGAAATCAATAGTTCCAAATCCCTTAATACCCGGAGTATCAATGACAGCGCCGCCATCCGGCAGGAAATACATCTCAGAGAAAGTGGTGGTGTGCATTCCGGTGTCATGAGCATCGGATATCTTTCCTGTACGCGTCAACTCTTTGCCGAAAAGCGCATTCAACAGCGTACTCTTACCAACACCCGAATTGCCGGAGAACAAGGTCGTTTTCCCTGCAAGCAGCGGAATGATTTTTGATGGCTGAAGACTGATAGCAGACAGTTTAATGGTAGGATAGTCTAATGACTCGTACAATGAACGGAGTGACTCGAGTTGCTCCATCTCCTCTTCGGTGAGCAGATCTGTCTTGTTAAAAATAAGGATCGCGCGTACGCGATAGGCCTCGCATGTAGCGAGAAAACGATCAATAAACGTTGTAGAGGTGATAGGATGGTTAACGGTGACGATAAGTGCTACTTGGTCAATATTTGCGGCTAAAATATGACTCTCTTTGCTCAAGTTCGTAGCACGACGAATGATATAGTTTCGCCGCTCTTCAATCTCCTTGATCCAATTAGTACCGTCAGCCAGTGTTTGTACTTCCACATGATCTCCGACCGCCACAGGATTCGTGCTACGGATGCCTCGGATACGGAAATTGCCTTTGATATGACATTCCGCATCCGAACCATCGTCCATGCGAACGATGTAACTGCTACCCGTAGATTTGATGACTAAGCCTCTCACCAATTATCAGTTGCAAATAATCAATGACAGTTATACTGTCATGATCTCTTTCTCTTTGGCTGCGTATAGGGCTTCGACCTTCGCGATATACTTATCGTGGGTCTTTTGCATATCCTCTTCTGCATCCTTCTCTACATCCTCGCTCAGACCATTCTTCACGAGTTTTTTGAATTCTTCGATGGCGTCACGGCGGGCATTGCGGATGGACATCTTTGCGCTCTCGGACTCAGCCTTGCACTGTTTGCACAGTTCACGACGGCGCTCCTCGGTCAAAGGCGGCAGAATCAGACGAATCGTCTCGCCGTTATTGGATGGCGCGAGGCCGATATTCGAATTGATGATGGCGCGCTCGATGTCACCAATCAGTTTTTTCTCCCACGGAGTGATGGCGATAGTACGGGCATCAGGAGTGGTGATAGTAGCGCAATTGGCCAATGGTGACAGCGAACCATAGTAGTCGATCTTGATCGGATCTAAGATACGCGGATTGGCTTTACCGGCACGGATGTGCTGAAGGGTGTCGTCCAAATGGTCAACGGCGTTCTGCATTTGTTCTTCGGCTGCAGATTGATAGAGTTCTAATTCGTCGTTCATAGAATATCAAATTTAAAATTTCAAATCATATATGTTATGGAGTGACCAATGTTCCTATTTTCTCGCCATTGATGACCTTACCGAGATTGCCTACTTGATCCATGTTAAATACATAAATCGGTAGTCCGTTCTCTTTTGCCATGGCGGTTGCCGTAAGGTCCATCACTTTTAGTCCGCGACGGATGACTTCGTCATACGTGATCTCATTGAACTTCGTTGCTGTCTGGTCTTTTTCTGGATCGGCAGTATAGATACCATCCACGCGTGTTCCCTTCAGCATTATGTCTGCTTTAATCTCCAAAGCACGAAGACTCGACCCTGTGTCTGTAGTGAAGTAGGGTGCACCTGTTCCTCCTGCAAGAATCACCACGTTTCCTTTTTCTAACAATCGAATGGCTTTCGCAGGACTGTAGAAATCACCTATCGGCTCCATCCTTATAGACGTTAGTACACGAACAGGTTGACCAATGGATTCAAGTGCAGATGCTAATGCCAACGCATTGATCACGGTTGCCAACATGCCCATTTGGTCACCCTTTACGCGGTCAAAACCGCGTTGGGCTCCACTCAGACCGCGGAAGATATTTCCCCCACCAATGACAATACCGATCTGTACACCTTTCTGAGCTATCGCTTTGATTTGCTCTGCATACTCGGCAAGGTGTTGGGTATCAATGCCTTGCTTGTTTGCTCCGGCGAGACTTTCACCGGAAAGTTTCAATAAAATGCGTTTATACATAGGTTACTATTTATCAATTTAACGTAACAATGTCACTCTTTGTACCAACTCGCGTACATCGCATAGTTGTTTGCAATCTTTTTATTGATTTCTGCGGTTTGGGCAGGATCAGCCTTTTTTATGAATTTAGCCGGTACACCTCCCCATATCTCGTGCGGACCGATCTGTGTGCCTTTGAG
>CADBVL010000067.1 GCA_902798015.1 uncultured Bacteroidales bacterium | reverse complement strand
TTTTTGCTTGGTTTTTTGAGAAAAAGATACAAGCTATAGAAAAAAGATACAAGTTGTAAAAAGGTGGATAAAGAAAAACCGCTTGGCGAGTTGAGCGCCAAGCGGAAGAGAAACTGGATAATATCCCTGACAAGAAACAACGATGGGTTGTCGCGATGACGCGACAAAAGTGCACAGAGTTTATTTCACCTCCTGTCCCTGCAAGGTATAAACCTTCTCCCCGCGGAGGATGTAGATTTATTTAAACAAATCCGGGAAGTTCTTCCAGATAGATTTGTTGGCGGCATAGTTGGTGTAGTGCTGCTCATCATTATACAGCCACAAACCTTCCTGCTGAATCACAATGCCGCCGACATAAATATAGCGTTTTTGCTTATTGGAATTGAGACTTGCTATTTTGGCAGCAAGCGATTCGGCTTTGTCTTTTACCTCCGATTCGTTCGCTGTGAAGCCACCTTTGGTGTCAAAGATACCGAGCTTATCCTGCCCGCGGAACTTGATAATCCAATCGGGATAGAAAATACGCACTTTGTTGGTGGCATGATCCGTATAACGAATACCTAATGCGTCTTTTCCTGTTCCGTTCTTAAACCACCATTCGATGCTCGTTGGATTACTTTCCAAGAACTGAATAAACTTCACCTCGTTCTCCCGTCCGGCGTAGTTCTCCAACAGACGGAATGGTTTTACGATGCTTAATGTAGCCGGTTGGAACTCTTTCATGTCCTCGGTATATGCGTACTGAGATTTGATGGTAAATACTTCCGCTTCTTGCTCGGCTATGCGCTCCATTTTGCGTTTCATCGCCTCGTCGCGCATCGGGATATATTCCCGCAAGGCTTGCGCGATCACACGTTTGAAGACACTATTCTCCTTGCGGTCTGTATCTTTGAGGAATACCTTGTATTGGCTGATATAGGAGTAGCCCGGCAAGCCGATGGAGAACCACTGCCGCAAAGCTTCTTTGAGAGGCGCCCATGAACGGGCGATGTTACCTAATTTTGTATCATCTTCCGTCTGTTCCTGCAAAATCTCATAGCAGCGATAACTGAAGAGTTTCTCCACATCATTGTTAGAAACCTCCACCATCACATCGCGTCCGTATTCATTGTTGACATCCTCATCGTAATTACGGAAATGCGCGTCCGCCATAACGCTTCGCTCGTATCGCTCACTGGGGTCTATTCCTTTGGATTTGAGCATCTGACGCTGCTCATCCAGCGATGTAATCTTATCTTCTCCGGAACCAAAATAGCGGTTAAATGTTCCTATAAACGAAGATTGGAAATCGCTTGCGCGTCCGACATCTCCGTAGTCACCACGCGATTGGAAATCGGATTTGAGAATAGGATCCACCACTAAATCCTGATCGCGTACACCGGCTACTCCGGCAGTCATTTGCGCTACTTGCCGGATGATGGCCTGCATCGCAGCTTCTTTCTGCTCTTGTTGTTCTTCGGCGGCAAACAACGATGGCACAACGGCTTCCACGGTATGTTGCAGATTCTGTTTCTCTGCCTCTATCCGTTCTACACGCTTGTGATAATCGTGCTCGGTATCGCGGATCTCCTGTATTTTTTGCGCCGTTTCTTGTGCTTTTTGAATGACCTGCGGCATCACTTGCGTCACTTGTTTGGACACCTCATTGGGGTTTGCTGAGGGAATGGTGTTAAACAGCGTACGCGCCACCTCTATTCCAAAGTGCTCCAAAGCGGCGGAAGTCTGCTGCTCTACGCTCAGTTTGGAAATGGCAGTTTTTGGTCTGTTCTCCGTGCTGTCTTTGGGGTTTTGCACCTCATTACGGCGGTAGTTGGTATAGAGATAACCCGTTTTGAGAGCCGGATGTCCGCTCAAGTCTGCTCCCGGAACCGCCATACGAAGAATACGTCCAAGTGTCTGCGTGCGGAAGGTATCGGACTTGACTTCGCGGTACATGACCAAAATATGTGCGCGCGGACAATCCCACCCTGTTCCGGCAGCGTATTTGAAGAGCATGTACTCGACCGGATTATTTCCGTCGGAGATAAACTCGATGTTCTCTTTCTTGTTATCAAACCATTTGGCGATGTGATTTGCCGGAACACCTTTTTTGAGCAGATAATCGGTCACTATCTCCTCTTTGCGTTTGACACCTAAGTCTTTGGTTTTCTTGTCATCGTCTGGCAACTGAATCAACACCAAGGGATTGATGTCTTTTCCCACACGTTCCCATTCGGCTTTCAGTTCTGCGCGTTTCTCCATCGCCAAATCCAGAAGCAGATAATCATGGTCGATGTTCTCAAACACATTCAGATCTTCCTCAGTCTGCGAGATGATTTCTTCTTTGATCAAGCCTGCTGCCACCACATCTTGCCGCTCCACTTCTACAAATCCTGCGCGGTTGCGTCGTACATCGCTAATCGATGGTTCTGAAGTCGGAGTAGCCGACACTTTGAGAATGATCTTCGGGTTCAACGGATCAATAACGGTCTTGATAGCAAGGTCGGTCACGTTCTTGTGGCTCTCGTCAATAATCATCACAATCTGCCGTCCTTCCTTGTGAGTGTTTTCTACGATGTCTTCGAAATAGAAGCCGGATTCTTTGTATAAGCGTTCATCTTCCGGACGACGAAGAACACGTTTGTCGGCTTTCTCGGTAGAAAGTTTCTGCCAGTTCAAGAACAAGATGTCATTCCTTTTGAGCACACCTTGGTTGAAGTCCTGTACGGTCAGTAACTGATTGCCGATATTCGGATGAAAATACTCAAAGAACTTCTCCTTGCTCTGCATCGCCAGATCGTCCGAGAACGTAATCCACACGTACGCTACATCCTCATTCCAATCGGGCTGTGTGTGCAAGCCGTTGATGAAATTTGACACCATAAAGGTCTTGCCGCTTCCGGTCGGCGACTTAAACACGATCTCGTGCTTGAAGTCATTGTTCGCGTACCAAATAGCCTTGAATTGCGTCGTTAAATCTTCTACTGCGTTTTGCTGAAACGCAAGCATATTAAATTGAGCCATAACGTATTATAGTTGGTGGATGTTCTGATAGATCTCTAAAATCGGTTGCGGAATAGGTTTGATGGTAATACCCGAAAGGTCATCAAACTCATTCTCAAAAACAGAAGGATCGCCCCATGTGAAGACATAGACCGCGATTCGAGTTAACGGGTTAGCCGCCTGTATCTGCTCTATCTCGCGGCGGAAGTCCGCAAATTGCAGGAGGTTGCCGGAGAAATAAACGGCAGTATAACCAAAATCATTCGTCGGCTTGTCACCCTTGCGAAGTTGGAAAATCTGGTACGACTTGGCAGTCTTTATCTCCTCTAAGTTGTTTTCTCCCAAAGCCAACAGACAACCGGCTTTCTGCGTCAAAGCCACTTTGTCTGCGTCTGTAAAGTCGGTTATCTTATGCTCGCCCACAAACGCCGTGCGGTAGTATTTCATGGAGTTGCCGAGACCAGCAACAGATTCGCCTTTTGCGTTGGTGTAGCCTTGCATCACACGTTTGTTGCGTTCGTACGTAACCGCCTCACAGATATTATTCTCGTTTTGTTGTACCAAAATACATTGCCGATGTCCGCCATCTTCCTCATTCAACTGCATCGTCGCGTGCATCGTTGTGCCACTTCCTGCAAAGAAATCAAGGATAGTGGAAGAAGGTCTAAATAATGTAGCACCTAATATTAGTTCACGAACTAATGATAGAGGTTTTGGATAATCAAACGGAATTTGCATCTCCTCTAATTCATTTACTCCATTTTTATTTAAATGCTTTAAAACTGAGTAAAATTTTGAGCTATCTTGATCAATCCTTCTTAATTTTCCAACAATATGCATCCCATTGCTTTTGGGAATAAGTATATATTCTCCAGATGCAATACCAGCATCTATTTCATCTTTTTGTTTTTGAGTTTTATAAGTCAATAGTTCTTCATAATGACAATTACCATATTTGCCAAATTCCTTGCGAAGCCAATCTTCTTGAATCCAATACCTCACATTATCTTTTTCTATGATTTTACCTCTAATATCTTTCGGCTTACCTAAAGGAGTAAATACTGATAAATTTTTTGCATATACAAAGCAATAATCATGACCTTTGATTATCTGTTTTGCCATTCCACCTCCCTCTGCACGAATAACACAAAAAGTGGCCACAAGATTTTTCTCTCCAAATACTTGGTTGCAAAGAAGTTTTAAATTGGCTTGTTCATTGTCATCTATTGAAAGAAAAATCACTCCATCTTCTGATAGTAAATTTTTTGCTAATTCAAGACGCTTGTGCATAAAAGATAGCCAATAACTATGTCTCAACGGGTGATCTTTTGGAACAGAAGTGCCATCTGGGTACTTATCTAAAATCCGCTTATCTTTATATACGAATTCTCCATCTTCTGTATTGTACGGCGGATCGATATAGATAACATCAATTTGTCCCTTATGGGTATAGTTAAGACACGTGAGGGCGTGAAAATTATCACCCTCAATCAGAATATGTGTGGGTTTGCCATCATCATTCGAGATAGCTTTATCAGGAACTTCTTCCAATGTGGGAATAGCATTCTCGGCTTCCTCCTCAAATGCTTCGGGCACATCCATCCAACGCAAACCATATTGCGTCTCGCTGTTCTTCTTAATTTCCGTCTGGAGTCGTGCAATTTGCTTCTCCAACTCGTGAATCCGCTGCAAGTACTCTTGCTCTATCATATAAGTAGCGCTTGTTATGGTTCGCTACTTATTACGACATACAAGAATCGGCAAATACCGGACAAAAGAAAAGTGGGCTTCCCTTAAGATTCCGAGGTATTTGCCGACACCTGTATCACATAAGTTCCACCCACGTAAAACGTAGGCGCTCGAAACTTATTCGTATGATACATTCTTCTAATCGGCAAATTTTCGGAATATCTCGAATAAATAGCAAACGCTAATTAATATTTTTCATTTGGCGCACGTTTGCGCCTGTCACCCTATTTAACGTCTAAGGTCTGACGGCAATTTTATGCTTTCAATATATGCTTACTCTCTACGTTCTCCAGCACGGTCATCTGCTGGATAGCGATTTGGTTGAGTTTGTGGAGTCGTTCCGGTTGCGGCATACCTTCGTTAATAAAGACAGCATTCAAATTCTCCATATTGCTTAGACAAATCAACTGATTGATAGTCGCATAATCGCGGATATTGCCTTTGTCATCCGGATGTGCATCGCGCCATTCTTTTGCCGTAATACCAAACAAAGCCACATTGAGGACATCGGCTTCGTTAGCGTAAATCAACGAGCGATGATATTGATCAATCTCTTGTGGGACGAGATGCTCCTTAATGGCATCGGTATGAATATGGTAGTTGATTTTAGCCAACTCGCGTTTCGCAGACCAACCAAGTGCTTTCTGCTCTTCCTCTTTGAGCCGTTGGAAGTCCTTAATCAAATAGACTTTGAACTCTGGACTAATCCACATTGCAAACTCAAAAGCAATATCTTTATGAGCAAAAGTTCCTCCGTAACGTCCGGCACGGGATATAATTCCTACAGCACCGGTCTTTTCCATCCACTCTTTTGCACTCAAACGATAGTTATGTAAACCGGCTTGACTTTTTATTATGTCGAATTCGACAGAATTAAAATTTGGGTTATGTACCTTCTCCCAAATACCAAGGAACTCTATTGTATTACGGTTACGCAACCAGTTATGAAAGAAGAAATCGCCATCTTTGGCTTTCATCATGTCCGTCAAGGAAATATAATCTTCTTCATTGATGGTAGTAATCGTAATCGGTGTGTTCTGAACAACTATTTGATTCATAATATATTGAATTTTTTATTTATGCCACCGTTGCGCGCTGCAAAGATGTCTTGATTGTACCGCACATTGTATAGAATCTCTTGGCGCACTGGATTCAACCCCAAAATCCAATCTTGCTGGGCTTTCTCCGTTCGATACGTGCCAACAAGTATGGTACTATTGTTTTTAATGTCTGCTATTTGCATTGAGTTGCTTTTATTATTTCTCTCACCCCATTTAACGTCTAAGGTCTGACGGTATATTCATTTTGCGGCTGCAAAGGTATGGGGAGAAAAAATAGAATTTATTCTATTCTTTTATGACCACGGACTTCTTTGGATGCTTGCATACGGAAGAGGTTCGCGGGCATAAAGTGAGGGTTTTAACCCTTTTCTCAAAAAAAACATTTATTTGCGTATGTCCCGCAGGAAGCGAACGTACTTTCGAAAGGACCCTTTGGGGAGGAGGTCGAATGTACAACAAATATTTGGAATATACAAGGATTTAACGTTTAAAATCAAATTTACCCTTAAAAATCACACTCCTTTTTCCTCCCTATCGCCCTTATAACTTGTTCCCTTTTTGTGCAAAAGTTACAAAATGAACAAGAAAAAGGGAACATGTTTAATGTGGCTGCAAAGGTACAATAAAAAAAATGAGATACGCAAGAAAAAACGCGTCGGGACGCGCTTTTTTATTGCACTTCGTGCAGTTTATATCGCTGCGCGATGTGTATGAGGTTTATTGAAGCTTTGCTCCGTTTATGAGGTGTATTGGAGCGGCGGTTGGGTTATAGTTCCGTCATGAGATAGGTAATCTTCTGTCCGCGGAACTCGCCGGTCAAGCTCACCGTCTTGGTCTTAGCATCGAACGGGCCGGAAAGGAAGACTTTTCCGGAGAGCGGCTCTCCAGTCTCCGTGTCGTAAGCGCCTTGAGCATAGCGTATAGTCACCTCCGTGTCGTTCGGAGCCATATACCACTCGAAATTCGAGTTGGTTTTAGCTGCCTGACCTTCCTGCTTTGCCACCAGCGTACATCTGTAATTCGTGTGGAACGTAAACTGGGTATAGCTGTCTGCGGTCACCGTTTCGCGGTAGGTCTTACCGGCAATCGGTTGGGTCGTCGGGTCGGCAGAAGGGCCGCCGTTATCACAAGACGAGAAACTTACACAAACCAAAGTCAGCGCCATCAGCGCAAGAAGAACTTTTTTCATAATGAATCAATTTTAAATGGTTAATACATCTCTTTGCATACGTGTCGTTATTGCCGGAAGCGGTAGATGCCGCCGGGGAGGGAACGGACGAGTCCTTGGAGTTCGAGCATCGTGAGGTCGGACGAGACCTCGGAATAGGGTCTGCCTGTCTGCGTGACGAGGAGGTTGATATGGAGGCCGTCCTCGGCTGTCTGCAGCCTGGTGAGCAAGTTGCGTTGCGTCTCAGAGAGGTCGTCCATGAGTCCGATGAGTTCCATCTGGACGGGTTGTTTCTTGGTGTGCTTCGTGGTCCACGCCATCGATTCGATGAGGTCGTTGGCGTTAAGGATGAGTTGTGCTTTCTGGCGCCGGATGAGGAGGTTGCATCCGAGCGAGGTGTCATCGGTGGGTCTTCCGGGGAAGGCAAACAGTTCGCGATTATAATCAAACGCATAGCGGGCAGTACAGAGACTTCCGCCTTTCTCTTTGCTCTCGACGATGACGACGGCATCCGCCATGCCGGCGATGATGCGGTTACGCTGGAGGAAGTTCGCCGCGAAAGGTCCCGTGCCCTCCGGATATTCGGAGATGAGTCCTCCGTTCTCCATGGCGGCGTTGGCTTCGCTGAGATGCTGGTAGGGGTACATCAGGTCCAGGCCGTGGGCGAGGACCATGACGGTAGGTACGCCGAACTCGATAGCGGCTCTATGCGCCGCTATATCGATGCCATAGGCACCTCCGGAAATGATAGTAAGGGAATCGAGTTGCGCGGCGAGGTCGCGCACGAGGTTACGGGTGAGTTCCTTTCCGCGTTCGGTAGGCCGTCGAGTGCCGACGACAGCAACGACATGTCCGCTCATCGAAGGGATATTCCCCTTCACGAACAGCTGTGTGGGCTGGTCAAAACACTCCCTGAGACGATAAGGATATTCCTCATCGTCCGGCCTCCAAACGCGGATGGGATATTGCATTTTTACTTATCGATCGGAGAGGTGGATCTTAATGCCATAGCACAGGTCGCCGGCATCTCCGAGCCCCGGAACGATATATTTCTTCTCGTTCAGCACAGGATCCACCGCCGCGCACCAAAGGGTGACGTCAGGGCTGTCGCTCAGTGCCCCTCGCACACATTCAATAGCCTGCGGCGTAGCGATGGCGCAGCATAGATGGGTATGCTTCGGTTTGCCATGTTTGAGCAGCGCCTGATAACCTACCTCCATAGACATACCGGTAGCTAACATCGGGTCCGCAACAATCAATACCTTGCCGTCTATTGACGGGGCTGCCATATATTCAGCAACTATCTCCAGTTCCCCGTCTTTCCCCACCCGCCGATAGGCACTGAGGAACGCATTCTCTGCATGATCGAATATATTCAGAAAACCTTGATGCAAAGGCAGACCGGCGCGGAGGATGGTAGCCAGAACGATGGAGTCGGAGATGGTATGGACCTTGGCTATGCCGAGGGGCGTCTGTACGTCCGTCGGCTGGTAGCTAAGCGCCTTGCTCACCTCAATGGCCATGACCTCGCCGATGCGCTCGATATTTTGGCGAAAACGGAGACTGTCTTTCTGTATATCCACGTCGCGTATCTCGCGCAGATACATATTGAGCACACTATTCTGCTCGGAGAGATTGATGACCTTCATTACTTCATCGATTTAGCGGTTTTCTGCTCTGCCTTCAAGGTAGCCAGGCGCTGCTTGTAGGTCGTCTCCAACAGGTTGAGTTCAGCCTCTTTCTGCACCGTCTCCTGAACAAAGTTCTGCAGGCTTGTCTGCTTGTTCTGGATAGAGGTCTCGAGGTCTGCTATAGAGTGCTGACGGTCGGCCACCTCACGGAGAGAGTAACCCAGTTCTTTCTGCTGCTTCTCCAGCATCTGGGCATAGTCATCGCGTGCGTCTTTGTTTAGACGACGGTTGGAGGCCAGTTTACGCTGTTGCTTCTCAATCGTCTTCTGCATGGACTTGAGAGCGCCTTCCTCTTTAGAATAAATGCCTTTGAGCGACGATGTCATCTTAAGCGCCTCTTTGAGCGAGGCATCCATCTCTTTAGCATGGGCTTGCTCATCTTTGAGTTCCGCCTTAGCAACCTTGATTTGTTCTCCATTCTGATCCAAGTTTTTGGCTACCACATCAAGGGCAGCGCGATACATGGTCGGCTCGTTGAGATACAGCGAGCGAAGGGAGTCAATCTTCACATCCGTGATCGTGATAGCGAGCGGAGTCACATGTTGCGCCATAGCGCTTAATCCAAGAGCCATAAAGGCCAGTACAAAAATTTTTCTCATTGTTTCAGTATTTTAGAAGTTGATAAATGCCCGTTTTACGGATTTTCGCCGCAAAGATACTACAAAATTTGCATATATGCAAAAAAAAGTGTAACTTTGCGCTGTTTTTTGAGATAAGATATGAAAAATTTCGTATATGACGAGTCCACCATCGCTTTTGTGACGGCTGCTGCGCAGGCATGTCTGCTAATAGAGAAGAGCAGCGAGCATGAGCGCGACGAGTGGAGAGAGCAGATGCTTCGTTTGTTACCGGTGCTGTACCTTCGTGCGCGGTTGTTGAATCAGGAAGAGGAGTTGGCGGGCGAAGAGCCGCAGCGGTTTGTGACGGAAGAGGACTACAACTACGCGCTGGTAGGCATCCGCGAACTGATGGGTTCGGACGATGCGTACCTCGATGTATTCGTGGACCAGGGCATCTATACCGACGAGGTGCAGACGGCGTATATCTCCGAGCAGGTCGCGGATATCTACCAGGAGCTGAAGGACCTGGCGGCAGGTTTTCAGACGGGCGACGAGACGATCATGCACGATGCGGTAGTCGTTTGCCGCGAGGCGTTCAAAGAGCATTGGGGGCAGAAGGTGCTGGCGGTGATGCGCGCGCTGCATGAAACGAATGAACGGGTGAACGAGTGAACGGATGAACGGGTGAACGGGTGAACGAATGAAAGAATGAACGAATGAACGGGTGAACGGGTGAAAGAGTGAAAGAGAATACGTACATACATCATATCAGCAAGGAGCTGCTGCAGTGGATGCCGATAGCGGCATTCGAGGGCGAGGTGATTGTCGTGGACCACGAGGATCAGATTGCCGCTGCCGTAGCATACCTGAGCCGGCAGCGGACGATAGGCGTCGATACGGAAGCGCGTCCGAGTTTTCAGCGCGGCACACACTACCCCACTGCTCTGGTACAGATAGCGACGCATGAGCGCTGTTACCTCTTCCGCCTCACGCATATAGGCATGCCGCAGGCTTTGGCGGATATCTTCGCCAACCCGGATATATGCAAGGTGGGACTGGCGTTCAAAGACGATATCAACGGTCTGCGTCGCCGGCGGAACTTCGTTCCCGCCAATTGCGTGGATGTACAGTCATTAGTGGCGCGATACGGTATTCTGGATCTGGGGTTACAGAAGATCTTCGCTATCTGTTTCGGCAAGAAGATATCCAAGACGCAGCAGTTGACAAACTGGGAGAACAGCCATCTGACACCCGAGCAGGCTCGTTATGCAAGTACGGACGCGTGGGCAACATTGCTGATTTACGAAGACCTGCTGAGTCATGAGCCCCTGTCGGACAAAGACGTGACGGCGCTGGTGCGCGCGGACAAAGAGCGTATGATCGAGCACCAACAGGAGATTCAGGACCAGCGTCTTCGTGAGCAGGGGATAGAGCCGCCACCACACATGACGCTCGAAGAGCGCGAAGCGCACCAGGCGCAGAAACGGCGTGAGGCAAGGAAAAGAAAACGCCAGCGGCAGACAGCCCGCAAAGCCGCTCAACGCACCGCTGCTGTTGGAGAAAGAAAAAAACAAATTAAACCCTGATTATTTCTTATGAGACGATTCATTCTTGTTGTGTGCACCGTACTATGTACGCTGTACTCTTTTGGCGAAATCAAGTATATCTTCTATTTCATCGGTGACGGCATGGGAGCCAACCAGGTCTTGGGTGCGGAGATGTATCGTTCGGCTATACAAGGAGAACCTTTGGGTCGCGTACAGACCCTGATGACGAGTTTCCCGTACTCGGGCAGCGCGTCGAGTCATTCGGCGAGCAACGGCATCACGGACAGTGCTGCCGCCGGCACCTGTCTGGCGACGGGCAAGAAGACAAAGAACGGTATGTTAGGTATGGGACCGGACAGCACCCGACTGACCACTATCGCCGAAGAGTTAAAAGCGGAGGGTTGGGGTATCGGTATCATGACGACCGTAGCCATCGACCATGCTACGCCGGCGGCGTTTTACGCGCACGTAGTGAAACGCAACAAGTATTACGAGATCGGCAAACAGTTGAGCGAGAGCGGTTTTGACTTCTTCGGCGGCGCGGGTTTTCATCACCCGCAGGGCAAGAAAGACAATGAGCCAATCAACCTGTACCGTCTGGCAGAAGAGCGGGGCTATACGGTTGTACATGGGTATGAAGAAGGATTAAAGTTGAGGGATGAGAGATTAGTGGAAAAGATGATTCTCGTGCAGAAAGATGACGACCAGGGCGCGAAGCATGGCAGCAACCTGCCCTATGCGATAGACCGTAAAGAGGGCGACTTGACCCTACGACAGATCGTAAGCACCGCCATCCCGTTCCTTGCGGCACGTCATGAGCGTTTCTTCATGATGGTCGAAGGCGGTATGATCGACTATGCCTGCCATGGCGATGACGCGGCTACGGCTTTCGGCGAGGTATGGGACATGGACGAGGCGATGCGAGAGGCATATGCTTTCTATGAGAAGCATCCCGAGGAGACCTTGATCATCGTGACGGCCGATCATGAGACCGGCGGTCTCGCCCTCGGCAACAGCGATTATACGCTGCATCTGGAC
>CADBVL010000066.1:6581-11985 GCA_902798015.1 uncultured Bacteroidales bacterium | reverse complement strand
GCTCCGCATCCATGGCCGATATAAATCGAATCCACAATATTATACAGCGAAGTAGCCGTCATCGCGATGATGGCGGGCATAGCATACTGAAAAAGCAGCTTATTTACCGGTGCTGTTCCTAATTCTGTAGTGCGCGACATATCTTCTCAAAGGCCGCAGCGGCAGGATGACCTGCTTGCAAGGCGATAGGCGTGCCTTCATCACCGCCTTCGCGGATAGACTGAACAAGCGGAATTTGTCCCAAGAGCGGTATTTGCAGTTCGTCTGCCAATTCCTTACCGCCATCTTTGCCGAAGATATAATATCTGTTCTCCGGCAATTCGGCAGGAGTGAACCATGCCATATTCTCAATCAAACCAAGGATCGGCACATTCACTTTCTCGTTTCTGAACATTTCCACACCTTTGCGGGCATCAACGAGCGCCACGGGCTGTGGTGTCGTCACGACGATGACGCCGGTGAGTTGTAACTCGGATATCAGCGTAAGATGGATATCACTTGTGCCGGGCGGAAGGTCTATCAGGAAATAATCGAGTTCACCCCAATGGGCATCTTCGATGAGTTGCTTGATAGCATTGGATGCCATACCTCCGCGCCAGATAACGGCCTGCTCCGGGTTCACAAAGAAACCGATAGAGAGCATCTTCACGCCGTATTGCTCAATGGGTTCTATGAGTGTACGTCCCTCTTCTTCTACGGAAAAAGGCCGGCACTCTTCGGTATGGAACATCTTCGGCATCGAAGGTCCGTGTATATCTGCGTCGAGCAGTCCGACGCGATAACCCTGCTGCGCCAATGCCACTGCCAAATTTGCCGTCACAGTGGATTTCCCCACACCGCCTTTACCGCTATGAATAGCGATGATATGCTTGGCATGTATCGGAGATTGGTGATTGGAGATTGGAGACTGGATATTCTGCTTAACGAACTTCGTGTGTATATGCGCTGCGATATTGGGATCAATATAGGTACGCAAAGCCACTTCCGCAGCTTTTACCACGGATTTGAGGAAAGGATCGTTGTCTTTTTGGAAGATAAGCGAGAACGAGATCTCGAAACCCGATATGCGAATATCGTCTTCGAGCATCCCGCTCTCTATCAAATCTTTACCTGTCCCCGGATAGCGCACATGGCGCAGGGCTTCTATGACTTGTTGGGGATACAAATCAAAGTTGAGGACCGGCAGCTACAAGTGCCTTGCCAGCCTCGTTAGAGGTGTACTTATCGAAGTTCTTGATGAAGCGGGCTGCGAGGTCTTTTGCCTTTACTTCCCACTCAGCAGCGTCTTTGTAGGTGTCGCGCGGATCGAGGATAGCAGGATCAACACCCGGCAGTGCGGTCGGTACCTCGAAGTTGAAGTACGGGATCTTCTTCGTCGGAGCGGTCAGGATGTCTCCACCGAGGATAGCGTCAATGATACCACGGGTGTCGCGGATCGAGATACGCTTGCCGGTACCGTTCCAACCGGTGTTAACGAGGTATGCCTTCGCACCGGATTTCTCCATCTTCTTTACGAGCTCCTCTGCATATTTGGTAGGATGGAGCTCCAAGAATGCCTGTCCGAAGCAAGCGGAGAAGGTCGGAGTCGGCTCGGTGATACCACGCTCGGTACCTGCCAACTTAGCGGTGAAACCAGAGAGGAAATAGTACTTGGTCTGCTCCGGAGTCAAAATCGATACAGGAGGCAGTACGCCAAAGGCGTCAGCACTCAGGAAGATCACGTTCTTTGCTGCAGGACCAGCAGAGATCGGCTTAACGATCTTCTCGATGTGGTTGATCGGGTACGAAACACGGGTGTTCTCGGTTACGCTCTTGTCAGCGAAATCGATCTTGCCGTTCTCGTCCACAGTAACATTCTCAAGGAGTGCATTACGACGGATAGCGGCGTAGATGTCCGGCTCGCTCTCTTTGTCCAGGTTGATAACTTTTGCATAGCAACCGCCCTCGAAGTTGAACACACCCTGATCATCCCATCCGTGCTCATCATCACCAATAAGGAGACGTTTCGGGTCGGTACTCAAAGTGGTCTTACCGGTTCCGGAGAGACCGAAGAAAATAGCGGTGTTCTTGCCTTCCATGTCGGTGTTTGCAGAGCAGTGCATCGAAGCGATACCCTTCAGCGGCAGGTAGTAGTTCATCATCGAGAACATACCTTTCTTCATCTCACCGCCGTACCAGGTGTTCAAAATAACCTGCTCGCGGCTCGTGGTGTTGAACGCTACACAAGTCTCGCTGTTCAGACCGAGTTCCTTGAAGTTCTCAACCTTTGCCAAAGAAGCGTTGTAGATTACAAAGTCCGGCTCGAAGTTAGCCAGTTCTTCCTCGCTCGGCTGGATGAACATGTTCTTTACAAAGTGAGCCTGCCATGCTACCTCCACGATGAAGCGTACAGCCATGCGGGTATCTTTGTTTGCGCCGCAGAAAGCGTCAACTACATACAGGTTTTTACCGCTCAACTCCTTGATAGCCAACTCTTTTACCTTTGCCCATACATCCTCAGACATCGGGTGGTTATCGTTCTTGTAACCCTCGGTGGTCCACCAAACAGTGTCCTTCGAGTTCTCGTCCATCACGATATATTTGTCTTTAGGAGAACGACCGGTATAAATACCCGTCATCACATTGACCGCGTTGAGCTCAGTGTTCTGACCCTTGGCATAGCCTGTCAATTCCGGCTTGGTCTCCTCGGCGAACAGATACTCGTACGACGGATTGTGGGCGATAACAGTTGCGCCCTTGATACCATACTTGGTAAGATCTAATTCTTTCATTTTTGCTAAATATTTAATTGTTATTTTCTGACTGTTAAACGGCTTAGCGTGCCTTCCGCACATACTAAATCGGGTACAAAAGTACTACATTTTTTGCAATTGTGCAAGTGAGTAATGTTTTTTTTAAGAAAAATTCTTAAAATTGTCCTCTTTATTTGCCAATTTCAATATTTTATAGTACCTTTGCACCCCAAATTACGAGTAATGCGGTACGACAAAGAGGACATACAAGCGGCATTGCGGGTGTTACGAGAGGGGGGTATCATCGTTTATCCTACGGACACGGTATGGGGTCTTGGATGCGATGCAACGAATGCCGAAGCCGTAAAACGGCTTTATGCGCTCAAGGAACGCGAGGATAGTAAGTCTATGCTCGTGTTATTAGATAGTCCTGCGAAACTAAACTACTACGTGACAGATGTGCCGGAAGCGGCATGGCAGTTATTAGAAGTGGGAGAATGCTCGCGTGCGGAGGCTCTCCGCCCCCTCACTATCATTTATCCGGGAGCACGGAATATAGCTGCGAATCTGATTGCAGAGGACGGATCAATCGGTATTCGTATCACGCACGAACCGTTCAGCAGAGCACTCTGTGAACAGTTGAAGCATCCGTTGGTATCGACTTCGGCGAACATCAGCGGACATCCCACCGCACGGTTCTACAAGGAGATAGAGCAAACTATTTTAGACCGCGCAGACTATGTATGCCGGTTTCGGAGAGAAGATGATGTGCCTTGCGAACCAAGTAGCATCATCAAAGTGAATACGGATGGTACTTTCCGCATTATTCGGGAATAAAGAAGGGCGAATGAATTTACGACGCAAACAACAATTATGGTATCTTATAGCAGATCTCATCAGTAGCGAACTGGTTTGGATATGCTTCTTAGCCTTCCGATGGATGGTATATGACGGACGTGCAGCCTTATTGGATGACGTGTTGATTCCTGCATTCAGTTTTTGGGTGCCGATGATGGTCTATCCCGTGATTTGTCTGGTGATATACTACCTCTCCGGTTACTATCTCCGTCCATTCCAAAAACCGCTTTGGCGCGAGTTTATGCGTACTTTCGGATCGGCAATCATCATCTCCATTATCTTCTTTTTCATCATCATCATTGATGATCCGACGGAGTATTACTCACGATACTTCGTATCGTTGGCTGTGCTTTTCGGCATGCAGTTTGTGCTGAGTTACATCCCGCGTCTGACCATCACCCTTCTCTCGCGTCGCCGCGGAATTCTGCGCACCAAGACTGTGCACTCCATGGAAGAGGCAAGAAAATTGATACCGGGAGAACAAGACGAAGTAATCATCGACTTGCCGGATGGATACACCGACAGCCAGTTATACCAACTCATCGCGCAACTCTACCCTCTCTCCTGCGAGATCAGCATGGTACCGCGTGTATATGACATGCTCACCGGTGCGGCGCGTATCGGTCATTTGGACCGCCCTTCCCTCATACGCATCACCGAGCAAACGATGACCGATTCGGAACTATGTATCAAGCGTGCCTTCGATATCGTCGTCTCCGCAACGGGCATGGTGCTGCTGTCTCCGTTATATGCAATGATTGCGCTACAAGTGAAACTGTCATCCGAAGGACCAGTTTTCTACTCACAACAACGCATAGGATTATATGGCATACCGTTTCATATCTTCAAGTTCCGCACCATGGTAAACCATGCAGAGAACGGCATACCTCATCTGACACTCGACAACGACCCGCGTATCACGAAGGTAGGTAAATGGCTGCGCAAATACCGCTTGGACGAACTGCCGCAGCTATGGAACATCCTGCGCGGCGACATGTCGATAGTGGGTCCGCGGCCGGAGAGACCATATTTCATTGAGAAAATCATGGAAGAGGCACCATATTACTGCCTCATATACAAAGTGCGTCCCGGATTGACCAGTTGGGGACCTATCCGCGTGGGATACACCGATACAATGGAGAAGATGATCGAGCGACTGAATGCAGACGTGGTCTATGTAGAGAACATGTCGCTGTTGCTTGATATGAAGATATTATTCTACACCGCAGGGGTTATTATTCATGGAAAAGGAAAATAAACTCACATACGACGAAGCCATGCAGCGTGCAGAGTCTGTCATCGCACGCTTGGAGCAGGCAGAAGCCTTGAGTATGGACGAGTACAAGCGTTCCGCCAAAGAAGCAGCGGAACTGTTACAGTACTGCAAATCACTCCTCGCTGAAATGCACGAGGACGTGGCGGTATGAATTGAAAATCTTCGATTTGGACACAAAGCCTAAATAACGGCGTTCTTCGTCCACTACCGGTAAGTTCCAGGCTCCGGTGTCTTCAAACGTCTCCATCACTTTCTCCATCGGCAGATCATACCGCAGGACAGCGGGCGGAGAGGTCATGAGTTGCTCCACCGTGAAACGCTTGTATAGTCGCGGCTGGAACATGATATTCCGTACCTCATCAAGCAATAAGATGCCACGCAGATGACCCTCGTTGTCGATGACAGGGAAGATATTTCGCTTGCTGGCTGAGATGACTTGCACCAATTGCCCCAGTGTCATCTCCGGGAATACCGTCACAAAATCCGTCTCCAGCACACTGTCCATCTTCAACAATGTGAGCACATTACGGTCTTTGTT
>CADBVL010000066.1:0-6529 GCA_902798015.1 uncultured Bacteroidales bacterium | reverse complement strand
GCGGTTCAAAGAGCATGATTGTCAGATACGAGATAACACTCACAATCATCAGTGGCATGAACAGGTGATATCCGCCGGTGAGCTCGGCGATAAGGAAGATACCCGTCAGCGGCGCATGCATGACGCCGGACATCAGTCCTGCCATGCCCACCAGTGCAAAACTCGTTTCGGGCACCATCAAACCGGCTATATTCATGATGCGCGCGGTGACAAATCCGACAATAGCACCCATGAAGAGCGAGGGTGCGAAGATACCTCCGACTCCACCGCCGCCGTTGGTGGCTACCGACGCGACTATCTTCAGCAAAATGATGGCGATAAAATAAACCAGTAGCAACAGTTGCGTGTTCAGCGTCGAGAGGCCGGCGTAGAACTCCGTTGACAGCAGATATTTCTCAAACGGACTATTATGCAACGCACTCAGGTTATCGCCGTTGATGAGTTGGCGGATCACATCGTATCCCTCGCCATACAGCGGCGGGAAGAGGAAGATGAGCAAACTCAGCGTCAACCCTCCGACAAGAATCTTCAGACCTGTCGAACGCACCTTGTGCTTCATCCATTGCTCAAGTGTGTTCATACCCCGTGTAAAATAGAGGCTGGCCAAACCGCAGACCGCTCCTAAGATCAGATACCACGGAATACGGGCTACCGCAAATTCTTCGATGTTATCCAATGGGAACATAGGGTCCGTACCTGTAAGGATATATGAGAGGGCGGTCGCCGTGACGGAAGAGATGAGCAATGGTGCCACAGACGTCATGGTCAGATCCATCATCAGCACTTCAAGCGTGAAGACGAGTCCGGCTATCGGTGCTTTGAAGATTCCTCCGATGGCACCGGCGGCTCCGCAACCGATCATGAGCATCATCGTCTTCTGGTCAAGGCGGAAAGCCTTCGCCAGGTTGGAACCGATAGCGGCACCGGTAAGTACAATAGGAGCCTCCGCACCGACGGAACCACCGAAACCGATCGTAAGACCCGATCCGACGATGGACGACCACATGTTATGCGCCTTGATGATCGACTTGCGTTGCGAAATAGCGTAGAGAATCTTTGTAATACCATGGGAGATATCATCCCGCACGACATACTTGACAAACAACGCCGCGAGTGTGATACCAATGATTGGAGTGATAAGGTACCACCAGGTGCGGCCGTCCGCAATCAGTTGCTCTTCTACCAACCACTGGATGAGATGGATGAACGATTTGAGTAGTGCGGCGGCAGCGGCGGAAAGAGCGCCTACGAAGAAGGAGAGAAGGAGCACCAAGTGCTTCTCGCTCAAATGACGTTCCCGCCATTCTATCATTCTATCATACCACTGCGCCTTCAACTTTAAACTTTAAACTTTCAACTTTCAACTTTACTCATCCCATCCGATACCTTTATACTTGTCGAGATCCCATTCTTCTTCCACCTCATTGAGATAGATCGTGCCCTCTTCATCCTCTTCTGACTGCTGACTTCCGGCTTCTGATTGCTCTACCACTGTTACATCTATCGGGGCATGGGATATCTCGATAACCTGGTTCTGTTCCTTGTTCAGTTCCTCCCATAGAGCATCCTTGAGCGCCTCTATACCTTCACCTGCCACCGACGAGATAGGCAGTACCTCTATGCCGAGTTTCTTGCTTAACTTCGCATAGTTGATGGCCGGCAAGGCTTTGCCCTCGTCATCTACGCGCGGCAGGTCGGTTTTCGTGACTGCCAAAATACGCGCTTTGGTGAGCAATTCAGGGTTATACTGCTCCAACTCACGCAGCAGGATGGCATATTCCGCTTCGATATCGGGCGAAGTGGCCGGCACCATAAACAGCAGCACCGCGTTGCGTTCTATATGCCGCAGGAACCTTAATCCGAGACCCTTGCCTTCACTCGCACCTTCGATGATACCGGGTATGTCGGCCATACAGAACGACCGGCCGTCGCGATAAGAGACGATGCCCAGTTGCGGCGTAAGGGTCGTGAACGGATAGTCGGCTATCTCGGGTTTGGCAGCAGAGACAACGCTGAGCAGGGTGGACTTACCGGCATTGGGAAAACCGACAAGACCAACATCTGCCAGCACTTTGAGTTGCATAATCACCGTGCGTTCCTGCGCGGGCTCGCCGGGCTGGGCATAACGCGGTGCCTGGTTGGTAGCCGTGCGGAAATGCCAGTTGCCTAAACCTCCTCGACCGCCTTTGAGCAGCACTACGCGTTCTTTATGCTCTTTCACCTCGCAGATGAATTCACCCGTCTCGCCGTCATAGACCACCGTGCCGCAGGGCACTTCGATGATCTTATCCTCGCCGTCCTTGCCGAACGAGCGGCTCTGACCGCCCTTTCCGCCATCCGTAGCCATGATATGCTTCTGGTACTTCAGGTGCAGCAGCGTCCAGAGGTTTCGGTTGCCTTCTAAAATAATCGACCCGCCTTTACCGCCGTCACCGCCGTCAGGTCCGCCTTTCGGCAGATACTTCGCACGATGAAGGTGCATACAACCCGCGCCGCCCTTTCCGGAGCGGCAGTAGATCTTAACATAATCGATGAAGTTAGCGGCCATGGAGGATTAGAGGATTAGAGGTTAGCGGGTAGCCAGTTCAATGACGCGCATGATCTGCAGGAACACGTCCGCCATCGAGTGGTTACCATTCACAGTGAAGTAATTCCCGTTGTGCAGGTAGTAATGCGCAATGGGTTCTGTTTGCTGGTGATATACGGCGATACGATGACGGATGGTATTGAGGTTGTCATCCGCGCGACCGCTTACTTTTCCGCGCTCGATGAGGCGCTGGATAAGCAACTGCTCGTCAACCATCAAATCGATCATGATGGCGTCCATGTTGTATTTCTTGAGCAAGCCCGTCAAGGCCTCTGCTTGCGCGACTGTACGGGGATAACCATCGAAGATCGTTCCCTTGCAGCCTTCCGGAAGATTGGCTATATAGTTCTCGATCACACCGTACATCAAATCGTCCGGTACCAGGTTTCCTTTCGAAATGATGGCATCAATTTGTTTACCCAGCTCACTGCCACTGGCAATTTCCGCGCGCAAGACATCACCCGTAGAGAGGTGTTGCACGCCGTATTTATTGGCGATGAATGCCGACTGCGTACCTTTTCCGCTACCCGGCGCGCCACTTAAAATGATATTAAGCATTGCTAAAAAATAAAATAAACAGACAAAAAACGAGTCGCCCAATGTGCGGGCAACTCGTTTAAAAGCTACATTGCCTGATTAGAGAGCAAATTTAGCACCCGGTTTAATGCGAACAACCTTGCGAGCCGGAACGTCGATAACGGCACCGGTACGCGGGTTCTTTGCCTTGCGAGCTGCCTGCTGCTTAACAGCGATAGAAGCTACACCAATGAGCTGTACACCTTCGCCTTTCTTAACTGCCTCTACTGCTGCCTCAATAGCTGCGTCGAGAACCTTTCCTGCCAATGCTGCAGATACCTCAGCCTTAGCTGCTGCTGCCTTAATAAGTTCGGATTTGTTCATACCTTTAGTTTTTAAAAAGTTATTAATAAAGTGATTTATTACTTCCTTTTTTCGGAATACGCTTGCAAAATTACTAAAAATTCTTTATTCTGCAAATATTTTTAAAGAAAAAAATCATTTTTTTACAAAAAAAACTGCTTTTTCCACTAAATTGCACACTTTTTGTGCTGTTTATTCATGATTTTTTAGTAATTTTGTCGCCGTTATGAGAAATTTACCTCCTGTTACGCGCTACCTGCTTGTAGCCAATTTAGTTATCTTTCTGCTCACCTCCTTCCTGCAACGGTATGGAGTGGATTTGAATGCTTGGGGCGGGTTGCATTATATCTCCGCACCGACCTTCCATTGGTGGCAACCGCTCACCTATATGTTCCTGCACGCGAACCTGAGTCATATCTTTTTTAACATGTTCGCGGTATGGATGTTCGCACCGGTCATCGAGCGTGAATGGGGTGCCGGTCGCTTCTTGATTTATTATATCGTCTGCGGTTTGGGTGCAGCAATCGTGCAAGAAGCCGTTTGGGCATTGATGCTGTCTAATATGAGCATGAGTTACGATGCTACCAGTATCGCCTATTACGGTGCATTACTCAACACCATCGGTGCTTCGGGCGCCGTCTTCGGAATCCTTTTCGCCTTCGGATGGCTCTATCCGGATGTGCCGATGTATATCATCTTCTTCCCCATCCCTATACGCGCGCGTACGTTCGTTATTATATATGCGCTTATCGAGCTTTTCGCCGGTCTCGGTTCGGTTGCCGGACTGACGGCTGACCATGTAGCGCACTTCGCCCACTTGGGAGGACTGCTCTTCGGATGGCTACTCATCCTCTACTGGCGACATATCAACTGGCGGGAACCGAAGATTATCGGCTGGTGGCAATCCCTTAAGCAACGATTCGAACGCAACAGCGACGATGAAGACGATCGCTTCAAGGACTACCACTACCAACAGCGGCTGTAAATGACTTTACCACTCGAGTGTAGCAACTACCGGTTTATGATCTGAACCGGTAGTTTTTTGTATGGTGCAAGAAGTAGGGATAAGCGATTCGGACGACAGGATATAATCAATCCGGATTCCAATACCGCGGTGCTCGCAGGTAGCGCCATAGCCCAAATGGTTGGAGCGCCAGGCATCATGCAGCCCCTGACGGATATGCCAGTACGCATAGTTCCACGGCATGGCATTGAAGTCGCCTACGACAATCACGGGATAAGGACTGTCCTCGATCTCTTTCCGCACGATGCGCGCCTGCGCATTGCGTAGCGGGGTAGCGCGCCGCCATTTGGCTTCCAGACGCTTGGCGGACGCTAACAGTCCTTCGTAGTTATGCAGCGAATCCATCTCTGCCAGGTCTTCTGACGTGAAACTGTACGACTCAAGGTGGTTGTTGATCAGCCGCAGCGTATCGCCTTCTACCACGATGTCACAACGGTTACTGATGTTTCCGCGCGTCTCATAGCGGATACTCTGCTTGTTGATCAGCGGGTAATGCGACCACACCATCGTCCCGAACTGATGGCGGCTGTCGTAAATAGAGAAATCCAGGTACGAATAGCGGTACTTACGCCCCAACACATCCTTCACTTCCTGCAGCGTCAGGAACTGCGGACGCTTATATACATCCACTTCCTGCAGGCATATCACATCCGCATCCTGCGCCATCAGATAGCGCAGCACTTCGTTCTTGTCGGGCTTGGCGAAATTACCCATACGCTCCGTATTCCATGTCAGCACCGTGAGACGATGCGAAGTTTCCGGATGGGGTTTATGACACGACCATAGCGCCGCACATGTCGCTACCACCAAGATAATGGCGATACTCCAAAAGAACCTATTTCGCGTACGGGATTTCATCGTTTCGGGACAAGCGTGACCAAAGGAATAATCATCTCCTCCAGCGATATACCACCATGCTGGAAGGTGTTGCGGTAATACTGCGCGTAATAATTGAACTGATTCGGGTAGGCGAAGCAATCGCTGCCGGTACAGAAGGCATAACTGCTGCTCACATTCGGGCAGGGCAAGCCCACGCGCTTGGGTTGCTCAATAGAGAAGACATTCTTCGAACTGCAGTTGAGCGCTTTGCCGACCTTGTAGCGGATATTGGTGTTCGTGTTCTTGTCCGCCACGATCTGCACAGCGTTCTTCACGCGCGTGGTGCCATGATCGGTGGTGAGCACCAGCGTATAACCCCATTCGGCTGACAGCCGCAGCAGTTCATAGATCGGCGAGTGACGGAACCAGCTGAGCGTCAGACTGCGGTACGCCGCCTCGTCGTTCGCCAACTCACGCATCATCTTACTCTCCGTACGCGAGTGCGAGAGCATGTCGATGAAATTGAGCACGACGATATTCAGGGGCGCTTGCGAGCCTTTGAGTTGCTGGATGACGCGCTCGCAGAAATCGCTCTCGTTGACCTTCCAATAGTTAAAACTCTCGCGGCGGCGATAGCGGTCCAACAGCGTCTGGACAAGTTCTTTCTCATGCTGGTTCTTACTCTCTTCATCGCCTTCTTCCACCCAATATTGCGGGAACATCTGTTGGATCTGCAGCGGCAGGAGACCGGAGAAGATCGCATTGCGGGCATACTGGGTAGCCGTCGGAAGAATAGAGGTATATTGCTCTTCCGTCCGAATGGTATAGAACTCGCTCAACAGCGCCTGAATGGTCTTCCATTGGTCATAGCGGAAATTATCTATCACGCACAGCAGCACTTTCTCCCCTTTATCCAGCAGCGGAAAGACGGCGTGCTTCATCAGGTCATGAGACATGACCGGATGAGAGGATGAGGGGTTAGGGGTTAGAGGATTAGGGGAAAACCAACTCTCATAGTTCTTGGCTATCCATTTGGCAAAAGCAGCGTTCGCTTGCGTACGCTGGTCCTCCACCAGACTATGCATACCCGCACGACCTGCTTGTTCCGGCTCCAGACTCGCCAACTCGAGATCCCACTTGCTGAGCGTGCGCTCGATGGCCTGCCACTCCTCTATCGTACTCGCGGTGTCGATCATATAGGATATATCCCCCCATTCCTG
>CADBVL010000065.1 GCA_902798015.1 uncultured Bacteroidales bacterium | reverse complement strand
CAAAGACGTACTCTTACACCGGTTCTGCCACTCGCATCTATCTCTACTCTGCCAATAGCGGTATTAACATCTATGGTATTAAGTTAGCCTACCCCTCCGATCCAACAAGCATGGAGCATATAGAAAAACAAAGCGCAGCACATAAAGTACTGCGCAATGGTCAAGTGCTGATCTTTCGTGACGGAAAGACCTATAGTATTTTAGGCGCGCACATAGATTAATAAACGCGCTGACCCGTAATCGTATATTCTACTCCGCTGCGGATAATAACAATCCTTCCGTTGCGGAGTATTTTTTGTGCAGGCTCGGTCACATCTATTACATCTACACCTTCTCCGGGATCATCTCCTAAACGCAAACCTACCATTACAGCATCGTGATCCGAATAACGATAACTGGTCGACTGCGAAGTATTAGTATGCCATACTACGGCTTTGGTGATCTGTTCGGCCATCGAACTATTAGCAAAGGCATGGTCGATCAATTCCCTTGTTCCTCTATAAAGATAGGAGTATGAAAGGGAATCATAACGAAGTAATTGCTCTTCATACCCGGCATTAAGGATGACAGACATGCAATCTTCATCCATCTGCGCGTTGAAATCCCCCATAACAAGAATGTCAGGGTCTTTCACTTTGAGCGAGCCTCTCAATCCGTTTATCAGCCAATTGGCATTCTTTACACGTTGTGCTTTTGGAGCATCATCGGACATTGCCTTAAAGTGGTTCATCGAAAGCGTAAAACGCTCACCGGTAGATATCTCTGTCCATGCTTGAATGCGCATCACATTTTTGTAATACGCCGTTGTCGTGGTTGCATAATTGGATCCATAGGGTTCTACCGTGGCTTTCCGATAAACAAAGCCTGCTTTGATCGCATTGTCGTAACTATCGGTAGCCACATTAATGCCGTCAGTAACCCATGCAAAATACTCACCTCCCAACTGATCGTTTATCGCATCAACCAGATGTTGCAGCGAGACAGGTTTGGCCTCCACTTCGCAAAAAGCGAATATATCCGCGCCGGAAGCAACCATCATATCCACAATGCGTTGGGTCTTAATAGCAAGCCCCTCGTCGTCGTTATACGACGGTCGACTGGACTCTGCATAGTTGATATAGTAGTTCTGCAGGTTATTCGCCAAAACCACCACACGGGCATTACCCAGATCCGGTACGGCAGGCAAGGCGGCTTGCACAACAAGTGCAGCCGCCAAACCAAGCCATATCAACAGATGACGTTTCATCAATCTTTGAATTTAGCGCAGAGGAACTCGCGGTTCAGGCGAGCGATGTTAGCAAGGCTGACAGATTTCGGGCACTCAGCGGCACAGGCGCCGGTGTTGGTACAGTTACCGAATCCGAGTTCGTCCATCTTAGCCACCATCGCTTTGGCGCGAGCCGCAGCCTCGATCTTACCTTGCGGCAGGAGTGCGAGTTGCGAAACCTTAGCCGAAACGAAGAGCATTGCCGAACCGTTCTTACAAGCAGCAGCACAAGCACCACAACCGATACAGGAAGCAGCGTCCATAGCCTCGTCAGCTACGGGCTTCGGAATAGGAATGGCGTTTGCGTCAGGTACACCACCGGTGTTGACGGAAACGAAACCACCTGCCTGCATGATCTTGTCGTATGCCTGACGATCGACCATGAGGTCCTTGATTACAGGGAACGCACGGCTACGCCACGGCTCAACGGTGATGGTCTCGCCGTTTTTGAACTTACGCATGTGAAGCTGGCAGGTCGTGATGGCGCTGTCAGGTCCGTGCGGGTGACCGTTGACGTACATCGAGCACATACCGCAGATACCCTCACGGCAGTCGTGATCGTAGGTAACGGGGTCTTTGTGCTCTGCAACGAGTTGCTCGTTGAGAATATCGATCATCTCCAAGAACGAAGCACCTTGGAAGACGTGCTTCAGGTCATACGTCTCAAAATGACCTTGTGCTTTAGGTCCCGCCTGTCTCCAAACGCGAACCTTAATATCAATGTATTGATCCATAATGCTTAGTTTTTGTAGTTACGTGTTTTACGTTCCGTGAACTCATAGTCGAGCGGCTCTTTGATGAGTTGCGGTTCTGCATCCTCACCCATGTATTTCCAGCAGCCGACATAAGCGAACTTGTCATCCTGACGGAGAGCCTCACCTTCCGGCGTCTGGTATTCCTCGCGGAAGTGACCACCGCAAGACTCCTCACGATGAAGAGCATCTACGGCCATCAGACGACCGATCTCGATGAAGTCAGCCAAACGGAGCGCTTTCTCCAACTCGTTGTTCAGGCTGTTAGCCTCACCCGGGATATAGACGTTGGTCCAGAACTCGTTCTTGATGGCATCGATCTTCTTGATACCCTCTTTGAGTCCTTCGGCTGTGCGGCCCATACCTACGAAGTCCCACATGATGAGACCGAGCTCTTTATGGATCGAGTCAACCGAACGCTTGCCCTGGATAGCCATGAGGCGGTCGATCTTGTCCTGTACAGCTTTCTCTGCAGCAGCAAACTCCGGCAGGTCGGTGCTCATACGCGGTACGCCGATCTGGTCGCTCAAGTAGTTCTGGATGGTATAAGGCAGAACGAAATAACCGTCCGCCAGACCTTGCATCAACGCCGATGCACCGAGACGGTTAGCACCGTGGTCGGAGAAGTTCGCTTCACCGATACAGAACAGCCCCTTAACGGTTGTCTGCAGCTCATAGTCAACCCAGATACCACCCATCGTGTAGTGGATAGCCGGGAAGATCATCATCGGGTTCTCGTACGGGTTCTCGTCTACGATCTTCTCATACATTTGGAACAGGTTTCCGTATTTCTGCGCAACCACATCCTTGCCCAGGCGCTGGATAGCCTCGCTGAAGTCAAGGAACACAGCCAAACCGGTATTATTCACACCATAACCCTTGTCGCAACGCTCTTTCGCTGCACGCGAAGCAACGTCACGCGGTACGAGGTTTCCGAAGGCCGGATAACGACGCTCGAGATAGTAATCGCGATCTTCCTCAGGGATGTCACGACCCTTGATCTCACCGGCTTGCAGACGCTTTGCGTCCTCGAGTTTCTTCGGAACCCAGATACGACCATCATTACGGAGCGACTCCGACATCAGCGTCAGTTTACTCTGGAAGTCACCGTGCTTTGGAATACAAGTCGGGTGGATCTGTGCGTAGCAGGGGTTAGCGAACAATGCACCGTGGCGGTACATCTGCATAGCCGCTGAACCGTTCGAAGCCATCGCGTTCGTACTCAGGAAGAAGGTGTTTCCGTAGCCACCGGAACCTACTACCACTGCGTGCGCGAAGAAGCGCTCAATACGGCCGGTCACGAGGTTGCGAGCGATGATACCGCGCGCACGCTTCTCGCCGTTCTCATCCGGGATGAGGACGATGTCCAGCATCTCGTAGCGGGTGTACATCTTCACTTTGCCTTTACCAATCTGACGGCTCAAAGCGCTATATGCGCCGAGGAGCAACTGCTGACCGGTCTGACCCTTGGCGTAGAACGTACGGCTTACCTGTGCGCCACCGAAAGAACGGTTATCGAGAAGACCTCCGTATTCGCGTGCGAAAGGAACACCCTGTGCCACACACTGGTCGATGATATTATTGGATACCTCCGCAAGACGATAGACGTTCGCCTCGCGAGCACGGTAGTCACCGCCCTTGATCGTATCATAGTAGAGACGATACACGGAGTCGCCATCGTTCTGGTAGTTCTTCGCAGCATTGATACCACCTTGCGCAGCAATAGAGTGCGCACGGCGCGGACTGTCCTGGATACAGAAGTTGAGCACGTTGAATCCCATCTCTGCCAGCGATGCCGCAGCGGATGCACCGGCCAAACCCGTACCGATAACGATGACGTCGAGACGACGTTTGTTCGCCGGGTTAACGAGTTTCTGGTGGTTCTTATAGTTCGTCCATTTGAGCTCCAGCGGGCCGGCAGGGATCTTCGCCATCTCCGGCGTAATGACCTTTACGTTTTTCTCACTCGGCGTAGCCATAACCTCTGCAGCAGCCTTAGCGGCTTTACCTGCTTTCTTGGCAGCAGCTGTTGCTGCAGCTACTGCTTCTTTTACCTCAGCGCGCTCAGCTGCTTTCTCTGCGCGAGCCTGCAGTTCTTCTGTTGCCTCCTTCACCGCTTTCTGTGCCTTAGCTGCTACTTTCTTCGCAGCCTTTTTTGCGGCTTCAATAATCTCTTCTTTCTTTGCCATAGTTGTCAATCATTAAGCGCAGAGCATTCCGATGCCCATGCCGAGGTAATACAATACAACGATAGCGAACGGCAGAACAGCCAAGGTAGCTACGATACAACCGATCACTTTGATACGCTTCATCCAAACGAGGTTATTCCAACCGAGCGTGTGGAGTGCAGACCATACACCATGGTTCAGGTGGAACCAGAGAGCGCAGAGCCAAACGAGGTAGAGTGCGCAGTAGATTTGTCCCCAAACGGGCTCAGTGAAGAGTGCCTTCACGTACGCTGCTCCGTTCTGCGGATCGAAAGCACCGGTCTCAATACCCGTTACTTCCGCGAACTGCATCTTAAACCAGAAGTTGTAGAGGTGCAAGCAGAGGAAGCCAAGCACGCAGAAGCCGAGAACGAGCATGTTCTCCGACTCCCATTCTACGCCTTCTTTCTTGCCCGTTACCGCATAACGGTCGTTACCGCGCGCGGCACGGTTTTGGATCGTCAGGTAGAGCGCGTAGCAGAAATGCACCAACACCAGGAAGGCCAGACCGAGTGTGCCGATGAGGGCATACCAGTTAGCACCTAACAGGTGGCAAATCATGTTGTAAGCTTCTTCCGAGAAGACCACGGCGAGGTTCATACAGCCGTGGAAAATCAGGAACAAGACCAACGCCAGGCCGGTCAAGCTCATGACGAACTTACGGCCGATAGATGAATCTTTTAACCACATAGATTAGATTGTTTGTTAGAATTAATATTGATTTTTTGTTTATAGGCTCTTGATATATTTGTCTGCCTCGATGGCGGCTTTCGCACCGCTACCGGCAGCTACTATCGCTTGGCGGTAATGCGGATCGGCGCAGTCTCCGGCGGCAAAGACACCCGGTATATTCGTGCGAGGACTGTCACCGTCTACGATGATATAACCCTCCGCGTCACGGTGCAGGTAGTCTTTGAAGAGTTCGGTATTAGGATGATGACCGATAGCGAGGAAGAAACCGTCGATGTCGATATGACGCATCTCCTCGTCCGGTTCGCCTTTGCGGAAGACCAGATCCGCTCCCTGCACCTTTCCTTCTCCTGTCAGTTGAAGGGTGTTATGCTCGAAGAGCACCTCTATCTTCGGGTTGTTGAGCACGCGCTGCTGCATGATCTCCGAAGCGCGCAGGTAAGGTTTGCGCACGATCATGTACACTTTCTCACAGAGTCCTGCCAGATAGTTCGCCTCTTCGCACGCCGTGTCACCACCTCCGACGACAGCAACGGTTTTCTTACGATAGAAGAAGCCGTCGCAGGTAGCGCAAGCGCTCACGCCGCGCCCGCGATAGGTGCGCTCGGACTCGATGCCGAGGTATTTGGCGGAAGCGCCGGTAGCAATGATCACCGCATCGGCTTCGTATTCAATCTCGTCTTCGATGATCACTTTCTTCGGGTTTACCGAGAAATCCACTTTCGTCACGATGCCCGAAACGAACTGCGTGCCGAAACGCTCGGCTTGGCGGCGTATATCGTCCATCATCGTGAAGGGTTCCACTCCATCGGGGTAACCCGGAAAATTCTCCACCTCGGTGGTGGTAGTCAGTTGTCCGCCCAATTGCGGACCTTCAATAAGTACCGGTGCCAAGTTCGCGCGGGCCGCATAGATAGCTGCGGTGTAACCGGCAGGACCGGAACCGATTATCAGACATTTCACATTCATAATCGCATATCGTTGATATACGTGCCGGACTCCGCCTTGATCACGTATTCGCCTTTGGTATTTATAAATTTGGGTTCTTTCATTTTGAGAGTAGAGGTCTTTTTACCCTCTTTGACCTCCACGGAAAGCGGCATGAGGTCGTTGTTCCGCACGCGTAGCACGAAACGGTTGATACCTATCCGCTGGTCCTTGGGCGTGAGTGTAACGATGGTCTGCGCGCCGTCGGAGGTAGTACGCTCGGTGACGTTGCAAACGGGCACCAATGCCTTGGCGTAAAGGAGCGGATTCGTCTCGGTCAGTTCCTGTTCGGAAGGGTTGGAGAGCGTCAACTCGTCGGTGTCGCCGGAGTACATGTACATCGTCTTGCCGTCGTATGCCGCATCAAGGCCGAACATCGTCAGCCGGAAACAGTTGCCGCTCATGGTGATGCTGCCGGGATAATTCATCGGCGCGTTCACCTCTTCAGCCACCGTGACGGTAAAATCCGACTGCAAGGTCTTCGTCTCCAGGTTCGATAAAAACGAACTCAGGATGGTTAGTATGGTTAATAGTGTACACATTCTAATAAGCACTTACATAGCATTTACCCAGCATTTAACCCTGACTCGATTCCGTGTCGAGTCCGTGTCGTTGCCGTGTTTTGGTTATTTACCGCCCAGCTCTTCCAATAGTTTATCGAGTTGGTC
>CADBVL010000064.1 GCA_902798015.1 uncultured Bacteroidales bacterium | reverse complement strand
ACTGCAGAAGATCGATACGGTCTATACGGAGCGTATGCGTTTTGAGCAGTTATGCGACACGACGGTGCTGCGCGTAGCGCTGGACATTCCCCAAGGCGTGCGTGCGGAAACAGACAGTGTGGACATCCGCGTCATTACCGAACGCTTCACGGAGAAGAAATTCATCGTGCCTATTCATTTGACCGGAGTGACGGACGGCCGTCGTATCCGTCTCTTCCCTCCCGAAGTGGAAGTGACAGTCCGCGTAGGGATGGCGCATTTTGCGCAGATACAGCCTAATGATGTACACGTGACCTGCCGCTACTCGCCGGAACGTGAGGATAAGTTAGACGTAGAACTGAGTTATACCAACCCCTTCATCACAGCCGCTTGGGTCTATCCGGGTGTGGTGGAATTCTTAGTAGAGCAATGAGAAAAATTCAAATGGTCGATCTGCAGACGCAGTACCAACGTCTCAAAGGCGATATTGATGCGGGCATTCAGGAAGTGCTCGACAGCGCAGCGTTCATCAAAGGTCCGAAAGTAACCGCTTTTCAGGAGCATCTGGAGGTATACACGGGCGCGAAGCATGTTATTCCAGTGGGCAACGGTACCGATGCGCTTCAGATTGCGTTGATGGGACTTGGTCTGCGGCCGGGTGACGAAGTCATCACTCCGACCTTCACCTTCATCGCGACCGCGGAGGTGGTGGCGTTATTAGGTCTGACGCCGGTGGTAGTGGACGTGGATTGGGAAACGATGAACATGGACGTAGAGGCTGTGCGCCGTGCTATCACACCCCGCACGAAGGCCATTGTACCGGTGCATCTCTTCGGTCAATGCGCAGATATGCAGGCACTCATGGACCTCGCGCGCGAGAAGCATATATACGTAGTGGAAGACGCCTGTCAAGCCATCGGTGCTGAGTTCACTTTCGCCAACGGCGAGACGAAACAGGCAGGTACCATCGGCCACATCGGTTGCACCTCTTTCTTCCCCTCCAAGAATCTCGGTTGCTACGGCGACGGAGGGGCTATCTTCACGAACGATGATGCGTTGGCGGAACGTATGCGCGCCATTGCCAACCATGGTTGCCATGTGCGTTACCACCATGACGAGGTGGGCGTGAACAGCCGTTTGGACAGTATTCAGGCCGCCATCCTCGATGCCAAACTTCCGCATTTGGACGAGTATATCGCTGCGCGTCAGAAAGCAGCAGCATATTATGATGAAGCCTTTGCGAACTGCGAACGACTTCTTATTCCGGGACGCCAAGCGCATTCGATGCATGTCTTCCATCAATACACCCTTCGCGTCGTAGGAGCAGACCGCGATACGTTACGCGAGGGTTTGGCCCAGGCCGGCATTCCGGCGATGATATACTACCCTGTTCCGCTGCATCAGCAAAAAGCGTACTTGGACCCGCGGTACCAAGACGGCGACTTCCCCGTAGCAGAACGCCTCGCGGCATGTGTACTCTCGCTACCTATGCACACGGAGTTGGATGAAGAGCAGTTGTCGTACATTACAAGTAATGTACTCCAATTAGTGTAAAAACGTTTAGAAGGTTTAATTATGCAAAAGATCGGACTCAATCAGGCACTGACGCAGACAACCAAGTTGTCCCCCACCCAGATCCAGGTGATTCGAATGCTCGAGTTGCCGTCTATTGAACTGGGCAAGCGTATCAACGAAGAGTTACAGGAGAATCCCGCTTTGGAAGAAGGGATGGATGAAGGAATGAGGGAGTTAGGGAATGAGGGAATGAGGGAGTTCGATGAGTTCGATGAGGGCTACATGCCGGACGATGGTTATGACGAGGGACGGCAACGTGACCCGCTTCAGAACGAAGATTTCAATTACGAGCAGTACGTGTCTGACGACGAGACGCCGAGTTATATGCTTCGCCAGCAATACAGTGCGCCGGATGAAGACCGCCGCGAAGTGCCGATCATCGGTGGAAGCAGCCTGATAGAAGAACTCAAATCGCAGATATACCTGACGAAGATGACCAAACCCCAACGGCATATCGCCAAATGGGTATTGGGAAACATCGATGACGACGGTTACCTGCGTCGCACTACCGAGCAGTTGGTAGATGACCTCAGTTTTCAGGAACAGATAAGCATCACCGATGAGGAGATGGCGGACATCGTTCGACAGATCAAAGAGTTCGACCCTCCCGGCATCGCGAGTGCAAACCTGCAAGAGTGCTTGCTCAAACAATTGGAAGTGAAAGAACCGCAGACGGAGGCCATACAACTGGCGCACACCATCATCGCTGATTATTTCGAGGCCTTCTCCAAGCATCATTTCGATAAGATAAAACTCAAGCTCAACTGCACGGACGAACAGTTCCAAGCCGCAGTACAGGAAATCGTGCACCTGAACCAGAAACCCGCCAATGCGTTCACCGGTTCGATGTACGAGACACAACGCGACACCATCATCCCGGACTTCACTATCGAAGAGCGCGACGAGGAGCTATTCGTAGTGCTTAATACAGGTGATATTCCGGAACTGCACGTAAGTCGCGAGTACAGCGATATGCTTGCGGATTACAGCGCGATGCCTCAGACGCCGCAGAACAAACAGGCGGCGCAGTTCATCCGCAGTAAATTAGACTCAGCACGTTACTTCATTGACGCCATCAAACAACGCAACGAGACGCTGATGAAGACCATGACAGCCATCCTGAAATTCCAATACGACTTCTTCCTGGACGGCGAAGAGACCAGTCTCAAACCTATGATTCTGCAAGACATCGCCGACCGTACGGGTTACGACGTCTCGACCATCTCGCGTGTCAGCAACAGCAAGTACGTCCAGACACGTTTCGGTATCTATCCGTTGAAATACTTCTTCTCGGAAGCGATGACCAACGCCGAAGGAGACGAGATCTCCACCCGCGAAATCAAGAAGATCTTGCAAGAAGTGGTGGAGAGCGAAGACAAACGCAACCCGTTAACAGACGAGCAGTTAGTGGAAGCGCTGGCAGCACACGGCTACCCCATCGCGAGACGTACTATCGCCAAATACCGCGACCTATTAGGAATCCCCGTAGCACGACTGCGGAAAACGGTGTGAGAGGAAGGTGCTCGCGCAATGTGTCTATGTCGGAGCAACGCTCCCCGCTACTCCTTCCGTTCGAATTGCCAAGTCAAGGCAATTCTCCATGCGAGAAGGGAAAGACGAGATAATTGAAAGGTGAAAGGTGAAAGGATTTTACATAGTATAGCGAATGCGCTGAGTGTTATACTCTACCCGCTTTTCGTACCCACCTATGGGGTGGCATTGTTCTGCTATGCGTACCATACCCAAGTGAACCCGCTCAGTCCTATTTGGAGCATCATAGCTATCGTGGGAACGTTTCTTCTCACCTGCCTCATTCCGTTGAGCGCTATCTGGATTCGTATCAAGCGCGGCGTGATACAAGACATACAGATAGAAAACGCCGAACAACGGACGATTCCATACCTGTACACCGCCTTGGGTTTCGGTTTCTGGGCTTATCTGATGATTGCCATCCTGCGTGCCCCCTTGTATCTCGACTTCATCGCCCTCGGTGCGATGGGAGCCATTGGACTGATTACGCTGATCAACCGTTGGTGGAAGATCAGCGCACATCTCACGGGACTGGGTGGCCTGCTCGGCGGATTGTTCACATATTGTCTGGGCATCGGCGCTATGCCTACCACAGGCACCCTCTGCCTGTGGATCGGCGTCACCTTGGCACTCATGTACGCGCGCATATACCTCAAAGCACACACGGCATCGCAGGTGTCGGCGGGTTGGCTCTTGGGACTCATCTGTACTTTTGTTCCCTATTGTATCTATTGTTATGCGCAGTAAACTTCGTACATATCTCCTCGCGTTGGGAATCCTGCTGAGCTGCGGGTTGGCGGCACAGACGCTGAGTGAGGGAGCTTCCATCTCCCTGCTGACCTGCACACCGGGAGAGGAACTGTACGCACGCTACGGACATACCGCAATCCGTGTGCTGGACGAACAGAACGATATTGATATCGTATTCAACTACGGCATCTTTGATTTCAACACAGACCATTTCTACTGGAAATTCGTACGCGGAGAAACCTGGTATGAATTAGGTGCGGCACCGATGTGGTGGTTCATGCGCGAGTACGAAGAGACCCGTCGTCCGGTCTATGAGCAGGTACTGAACCTCACACCTGAACAATGCCAGGCTATCTGGAAAGCGCTCGTGGTCAACTATCAGCCGGAAAACCGCAAATACCTCTATAATTTCGTCTTCGATAACTGCGCTACGCGCCCGTATTGGTTGATTGCCAATGCGCTGGGTGACACGATTACTTCGGAGTACACGGGTTATACGGGACAGACCTATCGTACGTTCATTCGTCATTATACAGGTTCACTCTCTTGGGCAAATGCCGGTATCAACTTGCTCTTCGGTCCCAAAGCGGATCGTCCTATGCGTTCCGAAGACCGGCTCTTCCTGCCCGAAGAACTGATGCTGTTCCTTCAACAGGCACATTTGAGTGACGGCACTCCGATTGTAGCGAAGAGTGCTATCGGACCCTTTACTATTGCCGCTACACCTTGGTACGCCTCATGGCCATTAGGTTTGGCTCTTTATTTCCTCTTCGTGTTCCTCATCAGTTGGTATGACCGCCAATGCGGCCAATGGTCATGGTGGATAGAAGTAGCAGCCGGTGTCCCGTACGTACTGTTACTTTTGTTAGTGGCCTTTTTGACTTTCTTCTCGTGTCATCCGCTTGTAGGTTTCGGATGGCGATTATTGATTATTCCTTTGACACATCTATGCGCAAGACTCGTTTATATAATACGTTGATACTCAGTCTCTTGGCTGTATGTACATTCGCTGCGCCGCGTCTGACGGTGGTGGCGGTAGTGGACGGTTTGACCACCGAGAATCTCGCTATGCTGCGCCCGTATTGGCAACAAGGCGGTTTGCGCACCCTGAGCGAAGAGGCCTTCCAGACTTCGGTAGCTTTTCCGCATCTGGTATATGGCGGCAATGAGACAACGGCAACCCTCGTCACCGGCTGCGCACCCGACAGACACGGCTACACCATGGATACGTATTTCTCGCGCCGTGACCGCCGCACACACACGATGCTGGCGGACGAACAAGTACATGGTATCGGCACGACTCTTCATCTCGGTCCGCGTGCGCTCCTCGCGCGTACTATCACCGACCGCTTGCGCATCCTCTATCCGGCAGCGAAGATTTACGCAGTGGGTATTCAACCCGAGACAACGGTTCTTATGGCCGGACATGCCGCCAACGCCTGCTGCTGGATCGATCCCTCCACCCGTCGGTGGGTAGCAACGGCTGCGTACACAGAAGGACTGCCCACCGCCGCATATGACTATAATAACGGCGGACGATTCGACATCATGGCGGCGCGCCAATGGACACCGAGACTGGATATTCCGCTGTACAGCAAACCCACCGAGCAGGAGCGCAAGAAAGGGTTTTCCTACATAGTAGCCGATGTCCTCACCAAAGCTCCGGAAGCTAATACCCTGGTGATGGAATTGGCTCTGGCATTGCAAAAAGACCAGAAGTTAGGAACGGATGCCACACCGGACTTGCTGATGCTCCAATTCAATACGCTCAGTCCGATAGCGCAGTCCGATGCCATCGAGAGTGCCGAACAGGAAGATATGTACCTGCGGCTGAATCAGGACTTAGGCTATCTCATGGAGCAACTGGATAAACGTATCGGCCGCACAAACTACCAGATCCTTGTTGTCGGCAGACCTGTGTTAGGTACGTCGGCGCAGACGCTCAATGACCTGCATATGCCCGTTCAACAGTTCAACGCGGACCGTGCGGCGGCACTTACCGGGACATACCTCATGGCGCTCTACGGCCACGAGCGGTGGGTGGACGGCAGTTACGGACAGTCGCTGTACCTCAACCGTACACTCATAGAACAGAAACGGCTGAGTCTGGAGACCATCCAACGCCAGGTGGCTAATTTCCTGATGGATTTCGAAGGCGTACAGATTGCCATGCCCGGCTACGAAGCCATGCAATACCCGCAGTTAGGCTCCACGCTCTGCAAACGGCACACGGGCGATGTGGTCTTCCTGCTCCAACCGGGCTGGCAACTCATGCAGGATGAACGCCGGCCCATCGACCGAGTCATTGATGACAACCCGGCGGTGCCACTCCTCCTGTGGAGCGGTACTATCCGACCTATGCCGCAAGGGAAACTTACCGCTACGGATGTAGCTGATTTGATATTTGAAAATTAAGAATTAAAAATTATGATATTTCACGAGATTAAAGTAAATTACTCTCGCCAGACAGGCGAAGATAACCCCGGTAAGGTGAAAGAGACTTACCTTGTTGACGGAGCTGTCAGTTTTGCGGATGCAGAGAACTGCCTCATGGAGGAGATCAAACCCTTCATCTTCGGCGACTGCGAAGTGATGAGTTGCAAACGCAGCCAGTTCTTTGAGACCTTCCCGAACGAAGGAGGTGCATATTGGTACAAAGCCCGCGTGGAGATGATCACTATCGATGGTGAGAAAGAGACGCGTAAGAATGTAGCGGTGCTCGTACAGGCAAACGTACTCGACGAGGCGGTCTATGCGCTCAAGCAGGCACTTAAGTCGTACGACTGCGAGATCATCTCCATCGCCAAGAGTCCCGTCATGGATATCCTCCACGCTGTTCACTAATTCACTAATTCACTCATTCACTCAT